>CAZIQV010000180.1:0-4976 GCA_964541275.1 uncultured Chitinophagaceae bacterium
TCGGTGGCGTCGGCCGCGACCGGCAGGTCGGCGAGGCGGTTGTGACCGTCGGCTGTGACGGGGGACAGGATCCGACGATGCACGTCAGCCGGGTCACCTCGGTCGACAAGTACCTCGGCCCGGCCAACGTGCAGGTTGCGGGCCAGCCGGTGCAGGGCCGCAGCGGCGGTGGGCTGTTCGCCCTCGACGGCACCCTGCTCGGGGTCTGCAACGCCGCCGACCCCGAGGACAACGAGGGGTTGTTTGCCGCGCTGCCCTCAATCCACGAACACCTCGACGAGGCGGGCCTCGCGTTCGTCTATCGCCATGTCTACCCGGGAACCGAGGCCGAGGTGGCAACCGTCGGCGACGGCCGGCTGCCCCCCCGCATGCCGGCGGAGATGCCGGCGGTTTCTTTCGATCGGCGGAACCGCGACGATGCGGTTCCGACCGCGTCAAGCGGGCCGCAGGGGCCGGTGGCCGCCGATCGACCGGCGCAGGCTGACTCGGTCGGCGTCACCGCCGACCCGCCCGCCGCGAATCAGGCGATCGCGGCGAGCGTCGGCCTCTCGGCAGGCGAGCAGGCTCTGATCGACCACGTCCGCCGCCAGCGCGGCCGCGCCGAGGTGATTTGTATCGTCCGGCCGCACGGCGCGGGGCATTCCGCCAGCGAGGTCTTCATGCTCGAGACCGCCGGGGCCGATTTCGTCGACCGGTTGTTCGACGCCCGGCAGCAGGCTGAGCCGCCGCCAGCCCAGCCGGAGTGACACCGCCGGCGGGCGGGAGAGGGAATGCGGCAACTGCTGATTCGCCACGGTGAAAGCCTCTCGAACCGCGAGGGCCGGGTCCAGGGTCAGGCCGATGTCGACCTGTCTGAGGCCGGCCGCGACCAGGCGGCAGCGGTTGCCGCCTGGTGCCGGAGCCACCCGGAGATCGCCGCCGCAGACGAGCTCTGGTCGAGTCCGCTCCGCCGGGCCCGCGAAACGGCAGCGGCGATCGCGGCGGCGGTCGGTCTGGAAATCCGGATCGCCGCAGACTTGCGAGAACTGCACGCGGGCATCTTTCAGGGGCATCTCTGGGATGACCTCGCCGAACGGTTCCCCGAGGCGGTGGCCCGCTGGCGATCGGGTGACGTCGACTACCAGATTCCCGGCGGCGAGTCGCGGCGGCAACTCGCCGAGCGGGGACGGCGGACCCTTGAGGAGCTCGCTGCCCGCGATGTCGGCCGAATGATTGTCGTCGCCCACGGTGGCATCCTCACAGCGGCACTCGGACTGTTGGTCGGCCGCGAGCATCCGCTGCTGGCTGCGGCCGGCGAGCGACCCTTCACCCGGCTCCCGGCGCTTGCCAACTGCTCAGTCTCCGAACTGGCCTGGCCGGGGCCGGAACTGGTGCGGTTCAACGAGACGGGTCACCTCTGATCGTGCCGCATCGCGCGGTTTTGGTGCGACAGCGGCACCGCGGCCCGCAGGGCACGAAGGGATGCTTTTGACGTTGCGAACGAAGGTGCCCTAGAACTGGCGGGGAAGCGCTCTGCCCGAGGAGCGGGCCGAAAGTTGCTTCTGCTTCGTGCCATCCTGGTTTCTTTCCTCGCGACGTTCCTCCGGTCATGGTCGCAAAGCAACTCGTGCCCTCGGGCGTCATCGGCCGCGGCTGGCAGCTGGGGGTGGCTGTCTGCTTCCTTGTTGTCGCGCCTTTGGCGGCCGCTGAGCCTGAGGCGTTTTCGGGAAAGCGGGCATTCGGCTATCTCAAGGCGATCTGCGAACTCGGGCCGCGGCCGAGCGGCTCGCCCGGCATGCTGCGGCAGCGGCAACAGCTGATCGACCATTTCCACCGGCATGGCGGCAAGGTCTTTCGGCAGGCCTTCCGGAGCCGTGATGGCCGCACCGGCGAATGGGTGCGGATGGAAAACCTGCTCATCCACTGGCATCCCGAGCGGACCGAGCGGGTGCTGCTCGGCGTGCATTACGACACCCGGCCCTTTCCAGACCGTGATCTCCGCCAGCCGCGGGGCGTCTTTCTCGGCGCCAACGACGGGGCCAGCGGGGTGGCGGTGCTGATGGAACTGGCCGCAGCGATGGCCAGCCTGCCGGGGCCGATCGGCGTCGACTTTGTCTGCTTTGATGCCGAGGAGTTCGTCTTCGACGACGCCCGCGATCGCTACTGCCTCGGATCGCTTTATTTTGCCCGGCAGTATGCCGCGGAGCAGCGGGCTGGTACCGCCGGCCATCGCTATCGCTGCGGGGTTGTGCTCGACATGGTGGCGGACCGGAACCTGGAAATCTGGCAGGAACGCCAGAGTGTCGACTGGGCCGATACCAGGCCGGTCGTGGCCTCGATCTGGGCCACCGCCCGCCGGCTCGGGGTGCGGCAGTTCGTGCCCCGGCCCAAGCACTTCGTCAATGACGACCATGTGCCGCTGCGGGTGACCGGCGGCATTCCGACCTGCGATGTGATCGACTTTGACTATCCGCACTGGCACACGACCCGGGACACCCCGGAGAACTGTTCGGCTGAATCACTCGAGGCCGTCGGCAGCGTGATGCTCGCCTGGCTTGAGGCGCAGCGGTGAGGCCGCCGTCTGGCAGACTGTGGAGAAAATCTGCCGCCGCAGGATGCAGCGATCGGCAACCCCGAAAACCCTCGGCGGGTTCGACTGTTGCCCGAGTGGTCGATCGTTCGCCTGCGGACGCGGGCAAGGGCCGTGGAAGGCTTTTTCCCGGGACAGTGAGGGCCAACTCAATGCCGTCGCCACCCGCTTCGACCGTGCCGCTCGTCGTGCCCGAACTCGGCCTCGGGAGTCTGCCGATTGTCCTGTCGCTCTGGCTGATTCCCGCCGGCCGCGAGGTCCTCGCAGGCGACCGGGTGGTTGAACTGGCCGCCGGCGGCGTGACGGTTGACCTGCCTGCGCCCGTGGCCGGTCGCTGTCTCCGCCAACTGGTCGACGAGGACACGGTGGTGCTGCCCGGGACGGTGCTGGCCGAATTTTCCGCCCCCGAGGCGGCATCATGACCGGCCGGCCGCAGACGGGGCGACCAGCGGCCCCGGCAGGTGGCGGGGCCGCTTTGGCAGCCGCGGGACTGGCGACGCTGCGGCCCTGGTCGGGGCGGCTTGCGGCCGTTGCGGGGAGCGCAAGCATGTTCCTGATTCAGCCGCCGGTCGACTGGTGGCCGTTGGCCTGGCTGGCGGCCTGGCCCTGGCTCTGGCTGGTGGCCCGCTCGGCGGAGACAGCGGCCGCGGCGGCCGTCTCCTGGCGGTTTCTCTGGTTGGCAGGCCTGCTCCACTGGCTGGCGACGATCCATTGGCTGCGGCTGCCGCACCCGGCGACGGCAATCGGCTGGCTGCTGCTGTCGGCCTACCTCGCCGCGTATCTGCCGCTGTTTATCTGGCTGGCCCGGCGGCTGATCGATCGCTGGGGCTGGCCGCTGCCGGCTGCCGCGGCAGTCGCCTGGATGGCCTGCGAGCAGTGCCGCGGCTGGCTGCTCGGCGGATTCACCTTCGGGATGCTCGGCCACAGCCAGTGGCGGTGGACAACGTTGCTGCAAACGGCCGACATCGCCGGCAGTGTCGGCCTCGGCGGCCTGGTGATGCTGGTGGCGGCGGCCGGGCTGGAGCTGCTTGCCTGGCGGTTCCCGGGCAACCTGGGAACCCGGCCGGTCCGGACCCGGGCGGTTCTCCAGCGGGCGGTGCTTGCCGTCGGCCTGCTCGCTGCGGCGGTTGGCTACGGCCGCTGGCGGCTGGCGACAACGCCTCCGGCCAGTCCCCGGCCGCTCGATGTGCTGCTGGTCCAGGGATCGATCGATACCGAACTGAAGCACGACCCCGCCGCCGTCGCCGATGTGACGAGCCACTATGACCAACTCACCCGTGACGGGCTGGCGGGCGGGCCGCGGCCCGACTTGATCGTCTGGCCGGAGACGATGTGGCGGGTGGGGCTGTTGGAAATCGACCCGGCTGAAGAACTCCCCGAAAGCCTCGTCGCGTCGCTGCTGGCCGATCTGCCCGGCGAGCCGCCGCGGTCCGCTGCCGAGCGGCAGGCAGCCTGCCGGGCCCGACTGGAGGCGGAACGACTCGAGCCGCTGGCGAGGTACGCGCAGGCGTATGGCAGTGCCTGGCTGGTCGGCGTTGACAAACAGCGAATCACCCCCCGGGCGGCCGCCGGCTACGAAAACTTCAACCTGGCGGTGCTCCTCGATGCGGAGGGGCGGCTGATCGGCGAGTACGCAAAGATGCATCCGGTGCTCTTCGGCGAATACGTGCCGCTGGCCGACAGGTTTCCCTGGCTGTACCAACTCACGCCCCTGCCGGCCGGGCTGACGGCCGGGACCGCCCCGCTGGTCGCCCGGGTGGCGGGCCAGCGGGTGACGGCGACCATCTGTTACGAAACCGCCCTGCCCGCAGCTGTGCGGAAGCTGGTGCTGCAGTGCCGGCGGGCCGACGGCGGCCCCGACCTGATCGCCAACCTGACCAACGACGGCTGGTTTTGGGGGTCGAGCGAACTCGACATGCATCTGACCGCGGCGATTTTCCGGGCCGTCGAGGTGAGGACACCGATCGTGATCGCCGCCAATACCGGGTTTTCGGCCGTGATCGACGGCTGCGGCCGCCTGCTCAAGCGGGGACCCCGCCGGGACACCGCCACCCTGCGGGCCGCCGTCAGTCCGGACGGGCGGTCGACCCTCTGGTTGTTCTGGGGAAGTCTGCTGCCTGGTATCTGTGGAGCGATTGGGGGGGCAGTGATGTTGGAAGCCTGGGTGGGAAGGAGTAGGATTCATCGTCCCGGATGAAGGTTTGCGATCGTTCGGGTCGATGCTTTTCAACGGCTCCCGTCGGCCGGATCGGTTGGGGCCGATTCTCGGAAATCCCCGGGTCATCAGGACAGATCCCCGCATGAGTACCATCGGCAAAATCTTTGTCTTCGCCGTGTTGATCATGAGCGTCGTGTTCATGAGCTTCTCGATCGCCATCTTCTCTTCCCACACCAACTGGAAGGAAGA
>CAZIQV010000181.1:0-4884 GCA_964541275.1 uncultured Chitinophagaceae bacterium
CGACCAGGCTGCCGGTGAGGGTCACCGATCCGATCAGGCAGGCGAAGCCGATGGCAATGGCGAACTGCGTCCAGCCGCCCACGCTGGCCATCGCTGCCGCTTGCGCTGCCCCCTTACCGAAACGGGCGACCTCGTGATTGCTGGTCAGTTCCGCGGCTGCCACCAGCATCGAGGCGGCGCCTCCAAAGCCATTGAGCAGGGCAACCATCTGAGGCATGCCGGTCATCGGCCAACGGCGGGCCATCGTTGCTCCGATGCCACCCCCGGCCGCAGCAAAAATCGCCAGCAGCAGCAGCGGCCAGACGCCGTTGTCGCCGACGCTCGCGGCGACCGGCTGCTCGAAGCAGGCGGCCAGAATGGCGATCGCCATGCCGGCGGCACCGAGGTAATTACCGCGGACGGCCGTGCGGGGGCCCGACATCAGCTTGAAGGCCACGATGAACAGCATCGAGGCGGTGAGGTAGGCGAGATTGATCCAGGCCTGGCTCGACATGGAGATTCCTTCTGAAACCGGTCAGGGCTGACGGCGGTGATGGGCGTCCGCGATCGGCTATTTTTTCTTGGGGTTGAACATTTCGAGCATCCGGTGGGTCACCACGAAGCCGCCGGCCACGTTGATCATCGCCAGGAAAACCGCCAGCAGCCCGAACACGGTGCCGAAGCTGCTCGTGAGGCCGCCGGCGACGACCAACGCCCCAACCACCGTGACGCCGGAGATCGCATTCGAGCCGCTGGTCAGCGGCGTGTGGAGCCGCTGCGGAACCTTGGTGATCACCTCAAACCCGACCCACATCGCCAGCAGGAAGACCGTCAGCAGCCGGATGAACGTCGACGCCGGATCTTCGCCGGTCGCGGTGGCGGATGCCAGCAGCCAGGCGGTATCGGCGGGGATGGTCGGGATCATCACAAGGCACCTCATAGACATTTGGATCGGACTGGCGTGTGGACAGGACTGGCGGGTTCTCGAGTTGCTCGTTGGTCGTTGAGGCTCAGGAGGCCGCCGGAGCGTCGGTGGCCGACGGGTCGAGCGGCGGCAGCCCGGCGAGTTCCCGGACTTTCGGATGGACGACCTCGCCTCCCCGGGCCACCAGGGTCTCGCGGCAGATTTCGTCGTCGGCGGGCACGTCGGGAAATCCGCAACTCAGCAGATGCTGGAGAAACGTGACCACGTTGCGGGCGTAGAGTTGACTGGTGTGGGTGGCGACCTCGGCGGGCAGGTTGGTCGGCCCGAGGATCGTGACGCCGCCGACATCGACTGTGTCGCCCGGAGTCGTGGCTTCGCAGTTGCCGCCGCGTTCGGCCGCCATGTCGACCACAACGCTACCCGGTTGCATGCCGGCGACCATTTCACTGGTGATCAATGTCGGGGCTGGCTTGCCGGGGATCAGCGCGGTGGTCACGACGAGATCGCATTCGGCGATCACCTTTCCGAGCAGTTCCCGCTGCCGCTGATAGAACTCCTCCGACATCGCCTTGGCATAGCCTCCCTTCGTCTCGCTGGTGCCGGTTTCCAGCGGAAGTTCGACGAACTTGGCCCCCAGGCTTTCAACCTGTTCCTTGACCGCCGGCCGCACGTCGTAGGCGAGCACCTGGCCACCGAGCCGTTTGGCCGTGGCGATCGCCTGAAGTCCGGCTACGCCGGCTCCGAGGATGAGCACCTTTGCCGGCCGGATGGTTCCCGCTGCCGTGGTCATCATCGGCACGATCTTCCGGAGGGCGAGGGCGCCGAGCAGCACCGCCCGGTAGCCGGCGATGTTCGCCTGACTCGACAGCACGTCCATGCTCTGGGCCCGGGTGATGCGGGGTACCAGTTCAAGGGCATAGACCGTCGCCCCCGTCCGCGCGTCCTCAGCGCACGCCGTCGCGCTGCCGAGGGGATCAGCCATGCCGATCAGGGTGGTCGCGGCGGAAAGCCGCTGCCGATCGGTCGCCCAATTCGCTCCACAGGCTCCGCCAACCCGCACGGCGAGCAGACAGTCGGACCGGAAGGCCTCGTCGCGGTCGACCAATTCAGCCCCCGCCGCCGCATATGCGTCGTCACTGAAGCCGGCAGCCAGACCCGCTGCGCGTTCGACGCAAACGGTGTGCCCGGCCTTCAGCAGCGGCCCGATGGCTCCGGGGACAACGGCGACGCGATTTTCACCGGGAAAGGTTTCCTTGACGACCGCGATCTTCATGCTGCTGCTCAAAACTCGGTGGGGCTGGCTGCGGCGCGACCCGCTGCTGGTTGCCGGGCCGGTCGCGGAGCGAGATTCTGCCGTTTTGTCGTTGGTGTGGCAAATGGCGGTTTCCCGCGCGATCGGCTTTTCGGGGGTGACTTGAGCGGGGACCTGTCTGCTGCTATCCTTCGGGGCTTGCGTCGGTGTCGGTTCCGATGATGAAGGGTTCCCGACTCACGACCCGTCCGCGAGGGTCGTTGCGGTATGTGACCCGGACGGAACGAACGGACGTTGTCGCGTCTTCCAGGCCTGGACCAGACCTTCCAAGCTTGGACCAGAACTTGAAAAGAGGGCTGTTGACCGCATGACCAAGACATTCATGGCCAAACCGGGTGACGTAGAACGGCGGTGGTGGCTCGTCGACGCCGAGGAGAAGCGGGTCGGCCGACTCGCCAGCGACGTGGCAATGATGCTGATGGGAAAGCACCGACCAACCTACACGCCGCATGTTGATACCGGCGACTTTGTTGTGGTCATCAACGCTGAAAAGGTCGAATTCGGCGGAAAGAAATGGCAGCAGAAGGAGTACCGCTGGTATTCGGGGTACACCGGACTGAAAACCGAAACCGCCGAGAAGCGGCGGGAACGGCGGCCTGAATTGATTATCGAAGAGGCGGTCCGGCGGATGCTGCCAAAGACGAAACTCGGGCGGGCGATGCTCGGGAAACTGAAGGTTTACGCCGGCCCTCACCACCCTCACTTGGCGCAGCAACCGGAACCCCGGCCCCTTGGTCGCATTCGGTCCGTTGCCGGTTGAACCCCGAGTCGTTATCGATTCGTTCGACACGCTTCCCTCAACCGCTGAACGCTGCCTGCATACCCATCCTCGGAGCCGACTCACATGGCGACAGAAATCACCAACGACCCCAACCTCATCGAACCCGCCCCCGCTCCCGTCGCTGAAGCGGAACCGGTCGCCGCCCAACCAAGTCCGCAGAAGAGTCGCAAACGGATCGACCGAGGCGGCAATGTGATTGCGACCGGCCGGCGTAAAACGGCAGTTGCGCGGGTCCGCCTCCGGTCCGGAAGCGGGGTTGTCACCGTGAACAAGCGGCCGCTTGATGTTTATTTCCCAACAGTCAAAGACCGCGAACTCGTCTTCGGGGCCCTGACGGCCGTCGAGCGACAGCAGGCTGTGGACGTCGATATCACGGTCGCGGGCGGGGGACCGACGGGCCAAGCGGGCGCTTGCCGGTTGGGAATCGCCCGGGCGCTCAAAGACTTTGACGGCGAACTGGCCGAACCGCTGCGGCAGGGTGGCCTGCTGACCCGCGATGGTCGCATGAAAGAGCGGAAAAAGTACGGCCTCCGTGGTGCTCGCCGCGGGACGCAGTTCTCGAAGCGATAGGTCACGGCCGCAGTCGGGATCGCTGGCGACAAATTGGCCGCCGGGGACGATTTCTGGCACCCTGCGGCAAGAGAAAGGCAGTCGTGAACGAGACGACGCGACGGTCGCTGCCGGTCTGGTCTCGGAACGGAACGGCCGCTCATTGCGGCGGATCGACCCTTGGGTACCGGTCCTTTGGGGTATTTCGCCGGTGACCTCCGGAGTCGCGGCGCGAGCCCACTGAGCGGCGCGAGGGGTTGCGGACAGCCTGTCTGGCGAATGAGGCGAATTCTCGGTTGTCCTCCAGGCTACGGCCTGTTCCCGACGGCCTCGGGGCGCGGGAAACCACGCCCGATCCCTTCCGCACCGGGAACAACCGCCGGCAGGCTTGGTCTTACCGCTACGACCCTCTTTTTCGGTCGCTGTCGTCCGATTTCCCCTGCTAGCGATCCGAAGCAATACTGAACGGTGTGGCAGGGTATGGTGTGGCGCTTGGCCAATCTGCCGCCGCTTGAATCGACCCGCAACCAAATCGGTTGGGAACCAATGGCTGGGAACGCTGGCATGACACGCGGAATAGGGCTCATCCTGGTTGTGATCCTGACTGGGCAGACAACTGCCGCAGCGGCGGAATTGAGTCCCGCGAGACCGGTTCCGGCGGCGGTCCCCCGAGATGTTCTTGAAGCCGAAACTGCCGGGCTTATCGAGTTGAAATACATTCCGAACGATTCCCGTTCGGCCCAGGTCGTGGTCAAGAACAACTCTGATCAGCCTCTGACGCTTCAACTTCCCGAAGCGTTCGCCGGGGTACCAGTCCTCGCTCAGATGGGCATGGGCGGCATGGGCGGTGGCATGGGGGGCGGCATGGGCGGCGGTGGTCAGCGTACAGGCGGCGGTGGCATGGGCGGTATGGGCGGCATGGGAATGGGCGGCATGGGCGGCATGGGTGGCATGGGTGGCATGGGTGGCATGGGAAACATGGGGGGCGGGATGTTTTCGGTGCCGCCTGAGAAAACAAAGGTCGTCAAGGTCGCGACGGTCTGCCTCGAATATGGCAAGGATGAACCTTCGCCTCGGCTGCCCTATCGACTCGTCCGTCTCGATACCGTTTCAGAAGACCCCGCGCTCGCTTTGATCATGACGGCCATGGGCCGGGGAGAGATCCCGCAGCGGGTCGCGCAGGCAGCCGCCTGGCACCTTGCGAGCGGTCGCAGTTGGCAGCAGTTGGCGGCTGAAAAGATCGATCATCCCGGAGGGGTGCCCGACACCCGTTTTTTCTCCCTCGGTGAGCTGCTTGCGGCACGGCGGGTGGTGGCGATCGCAGCCGAGCAGACAAGC
>CAZIQV010000182.1:0-3101 GCA_964541275.1 uncultured Chitinophagaceae bacterium
TGCCCTGTTTGATCGTCGCCTGGATCGCCTTGTAGATGCTTTTGGGCAGCCGCTCGCGCATGACAGCGTCATTGAAGACATTGACACCGAAGAGTTCACCCGTGGGCGTCTCCCGGAGGTTCCAGGCAGGCCCGCGGGGCTTGTAGCTGTTGAGGGCGGTAACGACGTTGCTGCGAACGCTGGTCATGAAACGGTTCCACGAAAGGATGACTGCCGGCTGAAATCACTGAAGCCGGGCCGTCACATTATCGTTTTCCCCGCCGCTCAAGGGAAAGCATCTGCGGAAGACAATCTGCAGATGCTGCTACCGCGGCAGAATGCGGCGGGCAACGGGCTGGGCGAGACTGCGGCCAGCGGCGTTCCGAGCCATTTCGACCGCCGCGGCGAGGGGGGCATCGCCGCTGAGCGGTTTGCCGGAGACGTCGGGCCGGGCCGTCTGCTGCACCCAAACGTCAGGCTCAACACCGACCCGGCTGTAGGGCTTTCCGGCGGGCGAATAAAAGCTCGCCGTCGTCAGCCGCATGCCGACCCCGGCGGTCTGCAGCGGGAAGATCCCCTGAATCGAGCCTTTTCCATAGCTTCGCACTCCAACAATCCGGCCGCGGCTGTGATCGCGGATCGCCCCGGCAAAGATTTCACTGGAGCTTGCCGAATCACCGTCGATCAACACCGTCAGCGGCAGCCGCCAGGTGCCGGGCTGGCTGGCGGTGTAATTGAAATCTTCCTCCGGGCTGCGGCCGCGGGTGGCCACCACCAGCCCGCGGTCGAGGAAGAGATCAGCGACATCGACGGCAGCCGACAGCAGCCCGCCCGGGTTCCCCCGCAGATCGATCACCAACGACCGCATCCCGGCGGAATCGAGCCTCCTCAGGGCGGCATCGAGATCAGTCGCAGTGGTCTTCTGAAAGGAAGTAATGTGCAGGTAGCCGACACCAGCGGCACGGTCGATCAGTCGAATGTCCTCGATACTCGGCACCTCGACATGCTCACGGCGAACCGTCATCGCCCGGGCCGGACCCTTTCCCCGCAGCACGGCCAGGGTGACGAGCGAGCCCTCCGGCCCCTGGAGGAGTTGCGCGGCTGCGTCGACATGCAGCCCGCCGATCGCTCGCCCGGCGATACCGACAAGGTGGTCGCCAGCCAGCAGGCCGGAGCGTTCGGCCGGACTGCCCGGAATGACATGCACCACGAGCAGGCCGTCGTCGGCACTCTTCAGTTCAACCCCAAGTCCGACGAAGTTCCCTTCAATCTGAGCGTAGAGATCGTTGAGCTGACCGGTGGTGAGGAAGGCAGAATATTCATCGAGCCCGCCGACGGCTGCCGCCGTCATCTCCAGCAGGGTCACGACCGGGGGAACGCCAACGGCTGAGTGGGCAGCCCGGGCGATCCAGGCGGCGATCGTTTCCGCCTCCGCCACGCTGGCGATGCTCCGGCCGGAAACGATTCGCTGCAGATGGCTGCGAAACTGCTCGATGCGTTCCGGTGTCGCCTGCCGGGCGTGCCGCCGGCAAAAGTCGGCGTCGTTCACGGCGACCTCCAACGCCAGGCAGCCGCGTTCGATGAGCCGCCGAAAGTCCGGCTGCTCGACATGGTGCGAAGCAATCCGGCCGAGGCAGTCGGCGTAGAGTTGTCGGGCGTCGGCTTCCGAGAGTTGGGCGAGCTCCCGCTGGAAGGCGAGTTCCGCCGATCGGCGGGCGAGGTCACAGTGAATCTTTGCAAGGTCGTAGCGGGCAAAAAGGGCCGGCGAAAGCGTGCCCTTGCGAGCGGCCGGTTCGCAGAGGCTCACCAGTTCAGCCCACCGGCCCGCGGCCTCAAGCTTTGTCGAGCGAATCGCGAGGTCGTCGATCGAGAAGTCGCCGGCTCCTGCTGCAATTGGCGGCGCTGCCGTGACCCCCGCTGGCGGCAGCCCCCAGAGCATGGCGGCGACGAGCAATCCCAAAACCAGTTGGGCAGCCGTGCGAGGTGATGGCCGGGCACCCCAGAAAGTCGCCGCTTTGCTGGAATCCACCTCGGCGGAACACCGGTTACCGGGAGATGCCGGGAGATACCGGGGACGACTCGCGCCGACAGCGGCCGGGCCGCTGCATATCAGTCGCCGCCACCGCCGACTGGTTCGGGGGGCGACAGCGACGGGCACGGTCGAGGAGGGGGTTGAGGGCACAGGCAATCCGTTCGCTGAGCCAACCCTTTCGGGTGGCGAGTCTGCGGCCAGTCCTGCGACCGCTTCCGATTATGGATCACGTTTGGGTTCCGGTCAAAAACCGCGCGGGGGCAGATTGGTAGCCACTTTCCCCTTTTTCCGGCAGGGTTTACCCGACCGCTCCAACCGCTCTTTCGCGGCCCGGGCGACGGCATGGTCGACACGTTGGTACGATGAAGGGAGAAGTTTCGCTCCCACTCCAAGCCTTCCATGCCCGCGCCCGGCGACCCTGCCGATCCTCACGACGCTCCTCCGCAGACGCTCGTCCTGCTCGACCGCGTCCGTCAGGGGGATGCCACAGCAGTCAACGGACTTCTCGAGCGTCACCGGGCGGCGATCCGGCGGATGATCGCCAATCGTCTCGACCGCGTGGTCCAGCGGCGGGTCGATGCGAGCGACATCGTGCAGGATGTGCTGCTGGAGGCGAACCGCCGGCTCGGCGATTACCTCGCCAACCCGACGATGCCATTTCAACTCTGGTTGCGGCACATGGCCCGGGATCGGGTGATCGACGCCCACCGGCGGCACCGGGTGGCGGCATCGCGAAGCCTCGACCGCGAAGTCTCGCTCGAGTCACCGGCCGACGGCGAAGGCTCACAGGCTGACCTTGCTGCCAAACTGGCCGACCGGGAACTCACGCCTGCAGCGGTGGCAACCTGGCACGAGCTTGAACGCCGGTTTGCCGCGGCGGTCGAGCAACTCGACGAGGATGATCGCCAGATCGTACTCCTGCGGCACTTTGAGCATCTCTCGACGGCCGAGGCAGCCGCGCTGCTAGGACTGTCGAAGCCGGCGGCCGGCATGCGATACCTGCGGGCGATGCGGCGGCTCCGGGTGTTGCTCGACGGCGTGGAGTAGCCGCGGCGGTGGGCCTGAGTGGAAACCCAAGCTGCGTTCGATC
>CAZIQV010000182.1:3201-4872 GCA_964541275.1 uncultured Chitinophagaceae bacterium
TCGGCTGTGCTGCTTTTGCAAGTTCACCTCGCCGCGGGGTGGCCCGAGCTTGTCATCCTCCCAACACATCCCGACTTGGGACGGGCCGAGAGCCGGAGCACGAGACCGGGCCTGGCCGGCTGTCACGAGAAACGGGCTTGAGCCTGAAATCACGCCCCGTCGGATCGCCAGCCACGGCCGGCGGGCTACCATGGTGGGCGTACCCTTGCTCTCATTCTTTGGCCAGATCATCCGTGAGTACGGCACAGCAAAAAACCCGGGCGGTGGACAGACCGCTGTCGCCGGAGGCTGAGGAACGTCTCGCCGGACTGCTGGAAGAGTTGACGGACGACAGCGGAGACCAGCCGCACGACCAGCTGGACCGACTCTGTCGTCAGAATCCAGACCTTGCCGGCCAGTTGCGGGAACTGTTCGCCACGGTATCGATGACCGATGCTGTCGCGTACGAATCGACGATCGTGCAGTCGGCCGAGGTTTTCCGCCAGGGTGCAAACCGGGCCCCAGATCCGCCTCCTCCCCCCGCCACCGACGGCTTCGTACCGGGAGTGACGTCGTTGCCGGCGCAGTTCGGTGACTACGACCTGCTGGAAGAAATCGGCAGAGGCGGCATGGGCATCGTCTATCGGGCCATCCAGCGAAGCCTCGGCCGCATGGTGGCGGTCAAGATGCTCCTGCGGCGGGACCTCGCAAGCCATGCCGATCTGGCCCGCTTCCGCAGCGAGGCCGAGGCGGCGGCCCGACTTGATCACCCTGGGATCGTGCCGATCTTTGAAGTCGGGGAGCATTGCGGCCACCCGTTCTATTCGATGCGTTTGATCGAGGGGACAACGCTCGCTAAGCGGCTGCAGGACGGCCCCATCGCTCCGCGAGAGGGCGCCTTGCTGATGGCCCAGGTGGCCGAGGCGATTGCGGCGGCGCATGACCGGGGCGTGCTGCACCGGGATCTGAAACCGTCAAACATCCTGATCGATGCTGCCGGCCAACCGCACGTCTCCGATTTCGGCCTCGCCAAGCGGCTGGAAGACGATCAGACGATGACCCACACCGGGGCGATCCTCGGTACGCCGTGCTACATGTCTCCCGAGCAGGCCGCCGGCAGCCGGGGCGATGTCGGGCCCGCGAGCGATGTCTGGAGCCTCGGGGCAATCCTCTACCAGGTGCTTGTGCATCGGCCGCCTTTTCAGGCCTCCAGCCCGATGGACACGCTGTTGGCGGTCCTCGAACTCGATCCACCGATGCCTCGATCGATCGATCGCCAGGTGAACCGCGATCTTGAGATGATCGCCCTCAAAACCCTACAGAAACCGCAGGATCTGCGATACGCCACCGCAGGCGACCTGGCAGCCGATCTGCGGGCCTACCTCGCCGGGGACGCGGTGGCTGCCCGTCGCGGCGGGGTCCTCGACGTCGCCAGCCGGCTGCTCCGGGAAACCCACCACGCGGTGGTTCTGGAGAACTGGGGGCTGCTCTGGATGTGGCACTCGGTGGTGGTGCTGATTCTTTCGGTGATCACCGACGTCTTGGCCTGGCAGGGCGTCGAGAGCCGCTGGCCATACGTCTTGCTCTGGACCGGTGGCCTGGCCCTCTGGGCCCCGATCTTCTGGGCGCTGCGGCATCGGGCCGGGCCGGTGACCGCGGTCGAGCGGCAGGTGGCCCACATCTGGGGCGGCA
>CAZIQV010000183.1:0-4852 GCA_964541275.1 uncultured Chitinophagaceae bacterium
TTCTTATGCCGACTTCCTTTTCCAGGTAGCGTTTGCTGCGACAGCGGCGACGATTGTGTCGGGTGCGGTCGCCGGAAGAATGAAATTTTCGGCTTACCTGGTCTACAGCGCGATTCTCACCGGATTGATCTATCCGATCAGTGGTGCCTGGAAGTGGGGTGGCGGATATTTCGACGCCATGGGCTTCCAGGATTTTGCCGGAAGCGTCGTGGTGCACGCCGTCGGTGGGTTCGCCGGCCTCGCCGGTGCCATCTTCCTGGGGCCGAGAATTGGTCGGTACTCCAGCGACGGGAAGAGTGTGCCGATCCCGGGCCACAACATTTCGTTTGCCGCCCTCGGTGTGTTCATCCTCTGGGTAGGGTGGTACGGCTTCAACCCTGGCAGCCAGCTGACCTATGCTGGAGCGGCCAATGCCAATGCCACGACCTACATCGCCCTGACGACAACGCTTGCTGCCGCCGCTGGAGCGGTGACGGCGCTGATCACCGGCTGGGTGCTCTTTGGCAAGCCCGACGTGACAATGGCCCTCAACGGCGTGCTCGGCGGACTGGTGGCGATCACCGCGAACTGCGACCGAGTGTCACAGGTTGAGGCCCTGATTATCGGCCTCGTTGGCGGCCTGTTGGTGGTGATGGGAATCTTGCTGCTCGAGAAGCTCAAGATCGACGATCCCGTCGGTGCTTGGCCGGTTCACGGCCTCAACGGCGTCTGGGGTGGTCTGGCCACCGGCATCTTCGGTGACCTGCCCGACGGCATCGAAACGGTCGGCAGCTTTTTCACGGTGCAGTTGATCAGCACTGTGGCGATCTGTGCTTGGGCCTTTATCACGATGTCGATCGTGTTTGGCGTGCTCAAGGGTATCGGCATGCTGCGGGTTTCGCCCGAGATTGAGCAGGCCGGTCTTGATCTGCACGAGCATGGCCTGCGTGCCTACCCGCTGGGGGCTGACCAGTAAGCCCTCTATCCTGAAGCCAGAAGGATGCCCCAATGGCCTGGGCGAGCACTCCGCCTTGCTCGCCCAGGTCGGGGTGTTTTCTGGTTTCACGGAAAACGCCGACATTGTGTCGACTTTTCCTTGGGGCGGAGGCAGGTGAAGCCGAGGTTCACCAGCCTCCGCTGGTACTCATTGGCGGCGGCTGCTTCACGGAAAACGCCGACATCGTGTCGGCTTTTCCTTGGCGGGCCTCCGCCCGCTGGTGCTCATTGGCGGCATCCTGCCGCCGGGTGGCAGTCGGTGTTGGCGGGAGGGCGGCCGCAGGCAACATGCCGCTGATTTGGCCGCTTCTGGCTTTTCTTGTTGACTCGTGCGGAACTGAGCATCGGGAAGCCCGAGGCGCGAGCCGAGGGAATGCGTTTCAGGGCTCAAAACGCGGTTTCCCTCAGCTTGCGCTTCGGGCTTCAAAGCGCGGGGCTTTCTTGCCGGTAGCCGCAAAGCCGCACCGCCAAACCGTCCGCTGCCGGCGTTCTTTCAAGCTGTGTGGTGCACGAGCGAGGGGGTGCCCGTGCCCTCGAGCGAGCTGCGGAGCAAGCGAAGCCCGGCAGGCGAACCGCAGCGAACGGGCGGTGAACGGCGGCCAAGGAAGGCCGATGTGAACGTCCAGCGAGAGCATGGGGACCCGCGAGCGGATGACTTGGTTCACGGGATGCCGAACAACAACGGCCTGGTGGGTGGTCAACGCCCAATCGGACCGGTGCGGAAGCCGCCGTTGATGTTGAGCACCTGGCCGGTCACAAAACTGGCCCGGGGCGAGACCAGCCAATGGACGGCGGCCGCGATGTCTTCAGGTTCCCCCCAGCGGCCGACAAGGCTTTCGCCGATGGCCCGCTGCTGCCACTCGCGACTGGCCTGATGCCCCCAGGCGGTTCGAATCCAGCCCGGGGCGACGCAGTTGACGCGGACCGCCGGTGCCAACGACTTGGCCAGGCTTCTGGTGAAGGCCATCACGGCTCCCTTGACTGCCGCGAACAGCTCTCCGCTGTCACCTGCCATGCCGAGGTCGGCCTGATCCCAGCCGATCGTCACGATCGACCCGCCCCGGTCGGTGAGCTGCCGACCAAAGGCCCGGCCGAGCAGCAGCGTCGAGCGAATGTCGATGTCATAGAGCAGTTGCAGCTTGTCTTCAAAACTGAGCTTTGCCGTGTCTCCGGTCAGCGTGTCGGCACCAGCCACCAGACAGACGGCGTCGAGTTCCGGCCGCTCGCCGCCGACGGCAGCGACCAGCTGCGCACAGCCTTCCGCCGTCGCCAGATCAGCCAGAAAGCTGCCCCCGACCGTGCCATGGGGCAGGGCGTCGATCTCCGCGGCGACCGCCGCCGCCGCCTCGGCTCGGCGACCGTGAATCAGCACATTCGCCCCGGCCGCTGCGAGTTCCCGGGCGACCGCCCGGCCGATGCCGCTGGTGCTGCCAGTGACCAGGATGGTCCGGCCCTCAAGGTCATCCATCACTCGGCAGCCCCGTGTTCCTGGCCGGCGGTGGTCGCGGCGGGCGGCCGCCGGATTGAAACCTCGTAGCAGGCGGCCTCTTCGGCATTCCGCACCAGCAGCCGACTGCCGGCCAGGCAGAGGTTGTTCCAGGTCTGGCCATCGATCGCTGCCAGGCGACCGAGTTCCTCGGGCCGCCGGGGAGTCGCCGGCACCGCCACCACCTCGCCCGATTCGGCCTGCACCAGTATCGTCCCGCCAACGCGAAGCAGTTGACCCTGGCCGTAGCGGCCCCGCTTCCAGGCCCGCTCGCCGTCGGCCAGCCGGACGCATTCGAGGATGCCGTCGGAGAGGCCGTAGGCATGGCCGGCGTCAATCGCGACGTTGGTGAATTTGGTCTTGAGCAGGTTCGCTCGCTGCCAGACCGGCTCGATCGTCCACTGGTCGTTCCGGACACTCAGCGAGAACACCGCCGCACCGACTCCGTAGCCCTTTGAGATGAACAGTCGGTCGCCGTCAAGAACGTGCGGCTGCGAGCAGCTGGCGTCGGAATTGGAATGACCCGGCCAGGGGAACTGCCAGACAGCGTCACCGGTCGCCGGCTCGAAGGCGGCTACCTGCGCTTCGTTGACGGTGAGCACGAGTTCGCGACCGCACACGGTGACCAGCTGCGGCGAGGCAAAGGCAATCTGTTCGGTGCCGGCCAGCCAGATGCGTTCCCCGCTCTCGCGGTCGTAGGCGGCCAGCGAGACGAAGGCCGCCGTTTCCGGCGTCACCGCAGCCCCGTCGTCGGGACGCGGGTCGGCTCGCAGCCGCGGCCCACCCGCCGGCACGATGACCAGATCGTCGGTCACCAGAGGCGAGCCGGCCCGACCCCAGGCGACGGCGGCGGCGTGGGCCGCCCGGTCGATGCCCAGATCGGCGAGCACATCCTTGCGCCACAGAACCTTGCCGGTCGGCCCGTCGATGGCGTGGAGCCAACCGGTGGCGCCGGTCGTGAAGACGATGCCAGCGGAAATCGTCGGCGTCGACCGCGGACCCGCCCCCCCGAGGACTGTTTCATGCCGAGCCGGAACCGCCACCACCCATTCCGGCTCACCGGTCGGAAGGCGATAGCAGCTGACCACCTCATCCTCCCCCCGCTGCTCCAGCGTCACTGCATAGTCGCCGCAGGCTGCGAATCCTCCCCAGCCGGCGCCGATTGGCCGCCGCCAGAGGAGCCGCGGCGGATTGGTTTCCCAGTCGGTGGCGATCTCGACCGCCGGCAGGCTGGCATCACCTCCAGGCCCGAGAAATCGGGGGAAGTCTGCCGGGGTTTCCCGCCAGTCGCCGCCGGTTTGGTCCCGCGTCTCACGGGCGACGATCGCTGCCGACGGCAGCAGCGTGTCGCGGTGGGCCTGCCAGCGAAAGGCAAACTCGGGAACCAGATCGCCGCTGACCCGCTCAACCCGCAGAACCGCCACCGCGATGACCACGGCCCCGGCCAGGACTCCGGCGACGGCCTTTTTGGCGGTCGCCGAATAGCCGCTTTCGCGGAGAAACCAGACCAGCAGGCTCATCACTCCGGAAAATGCAAGGATCAGCGAAATGATGTTGCGAACGGCCTGATCAACGATGTCGCCGGCGATCAATTCGAGCCAGCCGAAGCGGACCAGCGCCGTTGCTGCTCCCAGCGAGGCGAGCGTCATCCAGACCCGCAGCGGCGGACTGAGCAGTCGTCCCGATGGCCGGGTTGTTTCGGTTGCGGAGGCGGGGTTTGTCATGAGCCGGGACTGCCAGCGGATGGTGCGAAGCCAACAGATGATGCAAAGCCCGGGAACCGCAGGGACAGGCAGCCGCCGCCTCAGCGCGGCCGCGAGGTGCCGTCACACGGCAGAGCCGGCGGCGTTGCCGTTGCGGGAAACTTCCCGGGTTCTCCCGGTTCTAGCGGTGTTCGGTTGAAACCGGCAACTGCAGGAACGATTCTGGGAAGATTCGCGGCAGGGCCGCACGCTCATCGCCGACCGCCCCGCCGGCTAGGCTACACTTGCAAGGCACGCCGACCGTCACCCCATTCCGCGATACCCCCTGAACCAGTTGTGATCGAGCCGACTCCCACGATTCCCGAACCATCGTTCAATCACCGGACCAGGGGCGGCCCCTCCACGCTGGCGGTGCATGCCGGCGAGGATCGGGTCAAGCCGGGCTTTGCGATCACCGACCCGATCTTCGCCGCCTCGACCTACACCTTCCCCAACACGCAGGCAATCGTCGACTTTCTCGAGGAAAACCAGGCCCGGGAAGAGTATGGCCGCTATGGCAACCCCGGCGAAAAGGTCGTCGAAGACAAACTTGCCGCCCTCGATGCCGGCGAAGCGAGCGTGTTGTTTGCCAGCGGGATGGCGGCCTTCGTCGGGCTGCTGATGGCCCATGTCGATGCCGGCGACGAGA
>CAZIQV010000184.1:0-4835 GCA_964541275.1 uncultured Chitinophagaceae bacterium
TCTCCTCCTTGCCGAAGGCGAAGTGGCTGGCCGAAGGGTTGAGCAGAATGTCGACCCCGCGGCGGGCCAGCCGGGCCCCGGGTCGATCGGCCGCCCAGGCGTCCTCGCAGATCTCGAAACCGATGCGGACGCCGCCGCAGTTGAACCGGAGGTCGCCGATCGGCACCTCCCGGCCGGCGACGGTGGCGAGCCCCCGGCGGCCGGCCGGCCAGCGGCGAAACCACCGAGGCTCGTAGTGCAGCCCCTCTCCGGCGAGATTCTGCTTGGCGACAAGGCCCGCCAGCCGGCCGTCGACGAGCACCGCCGTCGCGTCATAAACGCCGCTCTCCCAGCGGACCGGCAGGCCGACAGCAACGACCAGTCCCGCCGAGTCGGGCTCAAGTTCGAGCAGCACGGCCGCCGCCGTCTCGAGCAACCCGGCGGCGTGGAAGGCATCTTCGCAGCCGTAGCCACTGATGCAGAGTTCGGGGCAGCAGAGCACCGAGACGCCGAGTTTCCGGGCCTCGCTGCAGGCAGCCCGGATGCGGTCGCGGTTGCCGTCCCAGTCGAGCGGCGTCTGATTGAGGGCCGCAGCCCCGAGACGAAGACGATGCACGATTCGGTCACGGCCGCTCGAAGGGGGCCTCCTCGAGATAGGTGTAGCCGCCGAGGCCCTCCTCGTAGAACCGGAGGAACCGGCCGGCCTGGCCGTCGCCGATCCGACCCTCCCGAACCGCCCGCTCGATCGACGTCCGCAGCTGCTTCACGAGGTCCGCCGGATCGAACTCGACGTAATCGAGCACCTCGCGGACCGTATCACCCTTGATGACCGCATCGACCACCGCCTCACCGCGTTCGTCGGTGCTGATGTGCACCGCATGGGTGTCGCCGAAAAGGTTGTGGAGGTCGCCGAGAATTTCCTGGTAGGCCCCGATCAGGAACGCCCCAAGATAGTAGGGCTCGTTCCGCCACGCATGCAGCGGCAGCGTCCGCTTGACGTCCCGGCGGTCGATAAATTGGTCGATTTTGCCGTCCGAATCGCAGGTGACATCCCCCAGCACCGCCGACCGATCAGGCCGCTCGTCCAGCCGGTGGATCGGCATCAGGGGAAAGAGCTGTTTGATCGCCCACGAGTCGGGGATCGACTGGAACAGGGAAAAGTTGCAGAAATAGGTATCGCAGAGGCTGCCGGCAAGGGCCTCGATCTCCTCCGGCACGAACTCCAACTGCCGGGCGAGCTTCGTCACCTTCCGGCAGATCGACCAGTAGAGGTGCTCCACCATCGACCGCTGGTCGAGCGGCAGGTAGCCGCTGGCGAAGAGATTCATCGCGGTGTCGAGCGACTGCTGGGCATCGTGGTACGACTCCAGCAGATTGCGGACGCTGATCTCCTGGGACGTCTCCAGCAGATCCCGGACCGGCTGCTCAAGGTCGGTCGACTGCGGCTGCTGCTGCGGCTGGTCCGACTGCCCCGAGACCCCGAGGACACTGAACACCAGCAGGCTGTGATAGGCGACAACCGCCCGGCCACTCTCGGAAATGATTGTCGGGTGGTCGACCCCGGCGTCGTCACAGACGTTCTGCACATGGGCGACGACGTCGTTGGCATATTCCTGCAGGCTGTAGTTGACGCTTGACTCAAAGTTGGTCTGGGAGCCGTCGTAGTCGACGCCGAGCCCCCCGCCGACGTCGAGAGACTTCAGGCCGGCCCCCCGTTTGACCAGTTCCGTGTAGATCCGGGCAGCTTCGTTGAGGGCGGCCTTGATGTGCCGGATGTTGGTGATCTGGCTTCCTTGGTGAAAATGCAACAGTTCGAAGCAGTCGGCCATGCCCCGGCCGGCGAGCAGGTCGAGGCCCTGCATCAGTTCGCCGACGGTGAGGCCGAACTTGCTGCGGAACCCGCCGGAGGCCTGCCAGCGTCCGCTGCCGCGGGTGGCGAGTTTCACCCGCATCCCGATCCGCGGCCGGACGCCGAGCCGCTCGGCCTGGGCGAGAATCTGCTCAAGCTCGCAGAACCGCTCGACGACAGGCACGATCTGCCGGCCGATCTTCTGGGCGAGCATCGCCATCTCGATGAACTCGGCATCCTTGAAGCCGTTGCAGATGATCGGCGTGTCGTTGTCGGCCAGGGCAATCACCGCCAGCAATTCCGGCTTGCTCCCGGCCTCCAGCCCGAACCGATACGGCCGCCCGAACCGCAGCACCTCCTCGACCACCTGCCGCTGCTGATTGACCTTGATCGGGTAGATGCAGCAGTAGCCCCCGCGGTAGCCGCCCTCGGCGATGGCCCGGGCAAAGGCGTCGTGGATTTCCTTGAGCCGATGCTGCAGGATCTCGCCGAACCGCAGCAGAATCGGCAGATCGATTCCCCGCACCTGGAGCCGATCGACCAATTGCTTCAGATCGATGCTCCGGGTGGGATCCTTGTCGGGATGGACCAGCAGGTTTCCTGACGGCCCAACCGAGAAATACCCGTTGCCCCAGCGGCCGACCTCGTAGAGTTCAGCCGCATCGACCACTGTCCAGGTTTCGATATCGAGATCGACCGCCATCACGCACCCGGAATCAAGGGGGCTCTAACGCTGCTTCTGCCCGCGGCGAAAGTTTAGCCTGCTCCGGAGGACGAACCATGGCACCCGCCTGGGGCTGCGAGCGATCGCCGGTCCGGAAGAAAGAACACCAATCGGAGATCTTCAGAAGTTGTCGCCGCGGCCTATGTCGCCGCAGTCTATCGACCGGCCGCTCGCGACGAGAAGATTCCGCAATGCCGCTGCGAGCCGTCGCTGCAGTGGTCCAAACCAAGCAACCGCGGCCACGACGGGAATCAGCCAAACAATTCCGGAATCACTCGACCGCCATTGGCGATCTTCATCGGACGGCCATTCTTCGCCCGATAGGTTGTCTCAAGGGGAATGTCGACCGCCCGGAGCACGCTCGCCATCAGATCTTGAGACGAGAAGGGTTCGCTGACGACTTCCCGGCCGTCGGCGCTGGTCTCGCCCACCACCACGCCGCGTTTGAACCCGGCACCGCCCACCACCACGCTCCAACTGCGGGCCCAGTGGTCCCGGCCGCCGTTCCCGTTGATCGTCGGCGTGCGGCTGAACTCACCCATCCAGATGATGGCGGTGTCGTCGAGTAACCCGCGGTCGGCCAGATCGGCAACCAGGCCGCTCATCGCCCGGTCGAGCTCCGGCAGTTTGCGGTCGGCGAGGGTCGGGAAGATGTCGCTGTGGTTGTCCCAGCCGCCAAGGTTCACTTCGATGAACGGGACGCCGACCTCGACGAGCCGTCGGGCCATCAGGCAGCCGCGACCGAAGTTTGTCTCACCGTACCGCTCGCGGACATCGGCGGGTTCTTTGGCAACCTTGAAGGCGTCGAGCTGGCTGCTGGTCATCAGCCGAACCGTTTTCTCGACAACCTTCCGATGGTCGGCCGGCAGCCCGCCCCGCCGCTCGGCGATGAAGCGATCTTCGACCTCCGCGAGCATCCGCAGCCGTTCGGCGAGCCGCTGCGGCTCAATCCCCATGTCGAGGTTCCGGACCCGGCCATCGGCATTCACCACGAACGGCGCCCAGGCGGTACCGAGGAAACCGGAGCCGACGCTCCCGCCGCCTACCGAAACGAACGGCGGAATCTCCAGGGCTTCGATGGCATCGGCAAGCTCGTGGGCGATGACCGAGCCGTAACTGGGGTGCTCGACGTTCGGATTCGGCACGAAGCCGGTGTGCATGTAGTATCGGCCCCGCTGGTGATCGGCCTCGCGAGTGCTCATCGACCGGACGATTGCCAGGTGGTGCATCTGCCGGGCGGTCAGGGGCATGTGCTCGCTGATGGTGACGCCGTCTGCCGAGGTCGAGATCGGCTTGAAGGGGCCGCCGGTCGCCCGTCCGGGCTTCAAGTCCCAAATGTCCATCGTGCTTGGGCCGCCACCCATCCAGAGCAGAATCGCCGATTTGTGCCGCTTCTTCAGGTCGGCGGCGTTGGCAAGCAGAGACCGCGTGAAACAACTCGCCGGCGCTGCCAGCGTCGCCAAGCCGGCGAGGTGCGAGAGAAAGTGCCGACGGTCGAGGCCGGCGGCAGACGGTTGGCGACGGGCTGTGTTCGACATTGGATGACTCGACGAATTAGTGGATGAGGATGAACTCGTTGGAATTGAGCAGGGCCCACCAGACGTCCTGAAGCGCCTCTGCGGCTTTGCCCTGCCGGGCGTAGAGCAGTTGGTTGGCCACCTTCACTTCTTGCGGCGAGGGATACCGGCTGAGGGCGGCCTGGTACACGGCGTTGATCTTGTCGCGGTTACGACCGCCGCCGTCGGCGACGTCATCGAGAAATCCACCCTGCTCAAGCCGGGTCGCCGTCTTGATCAGGTCGCCGTTGAATAGCATCAGCACCTGCGGAATCGAGCCGTTGAAGGTGGTGGCGTCATCCCCTTCGTCGGTGCCGAAGGCGACCACGAACTGCGACAGCCAGCGGTCCCGCCGCCGGGCTGCCTCCTCTCCATCGCCGCGATCGGCCCGGGTGGCGGTGAGCAACGATTCGTAAAGTTGCTCGGCCTGCATCTGCCGAGGGTAGAACCGGGCGAACCGCGGTGACTCGCCGAGTTGGGGAGCGTCGGCCTCGTTACCGGACTCGACCCGGCTCGACAGCGAGTAGGGACGCGACAGCACAATCCACCGCATCAACGACTTGAGGTCGTAGCTGTACTGCTGCAGCCGCTCCGCCAGGCCGTCGAGCAACGTCGGGTGGGTCGGCCGGTTATGGTCACCAAAGTCGTCGATCGGCTTGGTGAACCCATACCCGAGGAAGTGGGCCCACAGCCGGTTGACGATTGCCTTGGAAAGCAGCGGACTTCC
>CAZIQV010000185.1:0-4803 GCA_964541275.1 uncultured Chitinophagaceae bacterium
GCTTTCGTTCTAGGCTCTGTCTGACAGGGCTGCCGGTGGCCTCAGAGCAAGCTGCTTTTGTCTCTGGCAGGGGTGGGCGAAGCAGTCAGATCGCAGACCCGGCGGCCTGGTCGCATGACCGCAAACGTCCCATCGCGACAGATTTTCTGCTTGCCCGGCCTGCCGGCAGCCGATACTATACGCTCGTTCAGTACGCGGTGGTGGGCCTCCGGCGGCCGGCGACAGACCGAGCCGCCGGCCCCCAGTAGCCGGTTCGCCAGGATTTCATCACACTCGTGGGGTGTGGCTGGAGGCCGGGCCGCCGCGGCATGCCCGCAAGGAGACGGCCGATGATCACCACCGCAAAACCTGCCCCGCGGCCCGCAAGCAAGACCGCATCTCAACCTCTCAAGGAAGGAACCCAAAGCCGTATGGCGAGAACCAAGCAGACCACTGGAAAGCAGGCAGCCGCCCGTGGCGGGGCCAAGAAGGGGGCGGCCAAGGATGCCGCTGCGTTCATCGAAGACAACCCGATCCTCAAGCATGCCGTCGCCCAGATCGAGAAGGAGTTCGGCCAGGGGTCGATCATGCCGCTGGGCTCCGAGGGCAGGGCGGTCGCCGACGGCATCCCCAGCGGCAGCCTCTCGGTTGACCTCGCCCTCGGCGGAAAGGGTTTTCCGCGCGGCCGGATCATCGAAGTCTTCGGACCGGAATCGAGCGGCAAGACGACCCTGGCGCTCCATGCGGTGGCCGCCGCCCAGCAGGCCGGCGGCGTGGCAGCGTTCATCGACGCCGAGCATGCCCTTGACCCGAGTTGGGCGAAAAAACTCGGCATCGCCCTGGAAACCCTGCTCGTCAGCCAGCCGACGAGCGGTGAAGAGGCGATGCAGATCGCCGAACTGCTCATCAAATCGAATGCCGTCGACATCATCGTCGTCGACTCCGTTGCGGCCCTCGTGCCCCAGAAGGAACTCGACGGCGAGATTGGCGACTCTTTTGTGGGCCTGCAGGCCCGCTTGATGAGCCAGGCGATGCGGAAGCTGACCGGGGCGATCGCCAAGAGCAAGACCTGCGTGATTTTCATCAACCAGATCCGCGAAAAGATCGGGGTGATGTTCGGCAGCCCCGAAACGACGCCGGGGGGCCGGGCACTGAAGTTCTATTCGTCCTGCCGGATCGATGTCCGGCGGATCGGCGGCCTGAAGGACGGCGAGGACGTCGTCGGTCAGCGGGTGCGGGTCAAGGTCGTCAAGAACAAGGTGGCCCCGCCGTTCCGGGTGGCCGAGTTCGACATGATGCACGCCGACGGCATCAGTGCCGAGGGCGACCTGATCGATCTCGGACTGGCCGCGAAGCTGATCGAAAAGTCGGGCACCTGGATTCGCTACGGCGACGCCCATCTCGGACAGGGACGGGAGAAAGCGCGGGTGTTCCTGAAGGAAAACCCGGACGTCGCGGCGGAGATTCGGCAAAAGATCATCGCCAGCCGGGAGCCGCTGCTCGAGGTGGAGAAAGAGGCGAAGGATGGCGACGAAGCCGCCGAGTGATCCGGCGCTGCTGCGGGGACCGCGAGCGGTGATCGCCTGACTGTTTCCCGATCTCGGAGCAGGTATAGTGCGATCACGCTCGCGGCCCGGTTCGCGGGCGGCCCGGCTGGCGGCGTCATTGCCGGCCGGGCGGCTTGCTTTGGAATGCCGCAAAGGCGTCGTGAGCACGAAGGAGACCGTTGAGAAAAGCTGCCGAGCAAGAGATGTCGTCGGATCGTTGCGGCCAAGCGCCGCAGGGCGGCCGCGAACTCCGCCGCAACGGTGCCCACCGGAACGTGCCGGAAGCCGCGTGACGGTGTCTTCGCCCCGCCGCACATCGCCGGCTCGCCGCCGCCCGATTCATCTCACTGGTCTTGGCGTCCCTGGTGTTTTTTGGGGCTTGCGACCCGCCGCGACGGCTCGCGACCTCAGCTTTTGATTTTCTGCAGGAATCGGTGTTTCCATGAAGGCAGACGACCTCCGCGAGGCGTATCTCACGTTTTTCGAGTCGAAAGGCTGCGTCCGGCGGCCGAGCGATGTGCTGGTGCCTCGTTGGGACCCCTCGGTGCTGTTCACTCCGGCCGGGATGAACCAGTTCAAGGACCACTTCCTCGGCAAGTGCAAACTCGAATTCACCCGGGCGACGAGCTGCCAGAAGTGCCTGCGAACCGGCGACATCGACAACGTCGGCCGCACGCCCCGGCACCACACTTTTTTCGAGATGCTCGGCAACTTCAGCTTCGGCGACTACTTCAAACGCGAGGCGATCTTTTGGGCCTGGGAGTTCCTCACCAGCCGCGACTGGCTCAACATCGATCCGGAGAAGCTCTCAGTCACGGTCTACGAGGACGACAACGACGCCTATTGCATCTGGTCAGACGAGGTCGGAGTGCCGGCCACCCGCATCACGCGGATGGGCGAGGACGACAACTTCTGGCCGGCCAGCGCGCCGTCGCAGGGGCCCGACGGCGTCTGCGGACCTTGCAGCGAAATCTTCTATCGGATGCCCGACGGCAGCGATGTCGAGATCTGGAACCTCGTCTTCACCCAGTTCAATCGCATTGGCGTTCCCCCCGAGAACCTCAAGCCCCTGCCGAGCCGCAACATCGACACCGGCATGGGACTTGAGCGGACCGCCGCGATGCTGCAGGGGGTCGACAGCAATTTTCACATCGACATCCTGCTGCCGCTCGTCGAAGCAGTCGCCGAGACCTGCCGCCGACACTACGTCGCGGAAGACGACGACGGCCGCCGGCTGCGCCGCATCGCCGACCATGTCCGGGCCTGCAGTTTCGCCATCCACGAGAACGTGCTGCCGGGCAACAACGAAGAAAAGTATGTGGTGAAACGGCTGCTCCGCCGGGCGGTGCTCGACGGCTGGCAGATGGGCATGCGGGAGCCGTTTCTCCACACGCTGCCGGCAGCGGTGGCGGCCCAGATGAAGCGGGGCTACCCGGAACTTGCTGATACTGTCGAGCGGGTCGGTGGCGTGATCAAACGTGAAGAAGAGTCGTTTCTGGCGACGATCGACGGCGGCCTCGCCCGGATCGAGAAACTCTTTGAATCGATCGAGTCAGCCGGCGGCGGGCTCGTCGGGGGCGAGGATGCCTGCGAGCTCTACACAACCTACGGCTTTCCGCCGGAGTTGCTGGAGACCCTGGCAGCCGAGCGGAACTGTGCCTTTGACTGGGACGGGTTCCGCGAGGCGATGGAGGCGCACGGCCAGCGGTCGGGGGCCGGCTCGCGGGTCGAAGTCTTCACCTCAGGGCCACTCGACGCCCTCAAAAAGGCGATGCATGGGTCGGACTTCGTCGGCTACGAGTCGCTGCAGACCGAGGGCAAAATCGTCGGCATCATCGCCCAGGACCGGCTCTGCGAGACGCTGGCGGAACTCGGTCCACCCGCGTCGGAGATGCCTGCCGAGCCGCACCGCCTGGTGACCGTGGTGCTCGACCGGACCAGCTTCTACGGCGAGTCGGGCGGCCAGGTGGGCGACACCGGCTGGCTCGAGGGGCCCGGCGGACGCTTCGAGGTGCTCGACACGCAGCGGGAAGGCGGGTTCATGCTCCACATCGGCCACCTCCGGGAGGGCACGCTTGAACTTGGGCAGTCAATCCGTGGCGTGGTCGACGCCGCACGGCGGGCTGCCATCCGGCGGGCTCATTCGGCCACGCACCTGGTTCACGCGGCACTGCAGCACTTCCTCGGTCCGCATGCGGTCCAACAGGGTTCGAAGGTCGATGCCGACCACCTGCGGTTCGATTTCAGCCACACCTCGGCCGTTGGGGACGAGACGCTGGCCGAGATTGAGGCGATGGTCAACGAGAGCACGCTGGCGGCGGCGGCGGTGTCAGCGGCGCTGCTGCCCCTGGCCGAGGCCCGTCATGCCGGGGCCATGATGCTCTTCGGAGAAAAATATCCCGACGTCGTCCGGATGGTGACGATGGACGGCCTGAGCCGCGAACTCTGCGGCGGCACCCATGTGACCAACACCGGCGAGATCGGCCCGGTGAAGATCATTGGGGAAGAGAGCGTCTCTGCCGGCACTCGCCGCGTCGTCGCGGTGACCGGCAAGCGGGCGATGGAGCGGTTCCGCCGGGCGGAGCAGACCCTGACCGCGGCGGCAGCAACCCTCAAGATTCCCGTCGTCGACCTGCCGGCGCGACTGGCGGCGTTGACCAAGGAAGTGAAGGATCTCAAGAAGCGGCGGGCGGGCGGGCAGGCCGGCCTCGATGTCGACAGGCTGCTCGAACAGGCCGGGGAACACGACGGGGTTCGGATCGTGATTGCTGACGCCCCCAACTGCGATGCCGCCGCCATGCGGCAGTGCATCGATCAACTGCGGCGGAAGGCGAGTCCCATCGCGGTCCTGTTCGGCACGGCCGAGGGAGACAAGGTGACCCTCGTCGCCGGAATCAGCCGGGAACTCGAGGCCCGCGGCATCGCAGCCGGGAGTTGGATCAAGGAACCGGCGGCGGTCGTCGGCGGCCGGGGCGGCGGCCGCCCCGATCTGGCGCAGGCGGGCGGGAAACTTGTCGAGAAACTCCCAGAGGCCCTGGCGGCCGCAGGCGATGCCATGAGAGCGATGCTCCAGCGATGAGCAGCGGCGTCGGGAATCCGCAGCGACGCGCGGAAGTCAGGGGCCCGTTCCCGCCCCCGATCGAAAACTCGACCACGCAATCATCGGGTTGTGATGCGATCGTGACGCCGCGACACAACCGCCTTCGGCGACGACGCTAGCTAGCCAGCGTCTCAAGTTCACTGATCGCGGCATCGTAATTGGGCTCGTCGGCGACTT
>CAZIQV010000186.1:0-4750 GCA_964541275.1 uncultured Chitinophagaceae bacterium
ACTATCTGAAGTCGGATGAAAAGGCCCGCGAGACCTACTCCCGATTCAAGGTGCTCGAGCCGATCGACGTTGCCGAGGCGGTGGTCTACGTGCTCTCCTGCCCGCAGCATGTGCAGGTGCATGACATTCTGCTGCGGCCCACGGAGCAGCCGACCTGAGCGGCGGTTGGCGAGTCTGGGAATACAGGCGATGCCCCGACGACCATCTCCTGCCGGTGAAACCCGCCGCGTCTGGCTTTGTGTGCTCAAGACCGACGACCTTGCCGGGCCGCGACGGCATCCTGACCGGCCGCGGGTGGTAGTCAAGTCGCTGCCAAGGCGGCCGGGCCTGGAGCTTGACCGTTGGGTCAAGACCTCGCCCCGGGCCCGGCGGCTGCGGGTGGTCAATGTCGTCTACGAGGCGATGCCCGCCGCCAATCAGCCGGGGGGCCGCGACCGGCCGTTTCTGCGACCGTTGCAGCGGCGGAAAATCGCTGCCGCTGAAAAAATCCTGCGCCAGCGGCTTCGCTGCGACGGCTACACGCTCAACGGCGACCTGACGGTCTGGCGGCTCTACGTGATCGAACTCGACCCGGCTGCAGCGGGTCCGGATGCCGCCGGCTTTGTTTATGTCGGCCAGACGAGCCAGCCAGTCGCCGATCGGATCAGGCAGCATCGCGAGGGGCATCACACGGCGAAGGGACAGCGGCTGCACAGCCAGGTCTGCCACCGGCACTTCCGGCGGCCCCGGCTCGATCTGCTGCCGGAGGATTTCCGGCAGCCGCTTTTTTGCCAGGATGACGCCCTGACCGCCGAAGCCGACCTGCGGCTGGCGCTCGAAGCCGAGGGCTATCGCGTGGAAGGGGCGAGTGAGCGATATGCCCAACGGCGAGAAACCCTCGGCCTGGACGGTCAACGATCTCCTCAATGAGTGGTCTCCGCCGCCAGATGCAGCTGCAGTCCTGCCCGACAGCCGACGTGGTCGCAAACGCGTTACCAGAAGATCGTCGGAAGCCCCGCGACGGCAGGTTCGCCGGTGTGCCAAGCGGAACCGAACCCCGGGAAGCCCGGGCCGCGAGCCGGGGGAATCTGGTTTTGGGATTTCAAAGGAGATGCCTCAGCTTGCGCTTCGGGCTTCGAGGCATGGGCTGTTTTGCCGGTAGACGCGAAGACACACCATCAAAACCTGCGGCAGGGGCTTTCGTACTCCGGGGATGCTGGTGAGGGGCGAATCGAGCGCCGGGGTGACTTGGGTGAGCAATGTCGCTGGTGCGACCGCGAGCCCAACCCTCGGGGAGTGTCCGACACAGCGGTTCGCGTCGCAGTGGGCAAGTTGTCCGGCGGCCGACCCGGCGACTACCGTTCGTTCGCGAGTCGCGCTGGACGCGGAGCCGGGACCGTGGCGGGCAGCACCGTCGCGACGCCCAACGAGTGGCCGCAGGATGCCCCTCGGAGTGATTCGCCGGCTGCTTTTCAGGAGTCTTGTTCGGAGGCCTACCGGCCATGCGGATCGCCCAGGTGGCACCGCTCCACGAGAGCGTGCCGCCGAAAAAGTACGGCGGCACCGAACGTGTCGTCCATGTTCTCACCGAGGAACTCGTCGGCCGCGGCCACGACGTGACGCTGTTTGCCAGCGGCGATTCCCGGACTTCGGCCGAGCTTCACGCCTGCGTTCCGCAAGCCTTGCGGCTGGGACGGCAGCCGGTCGATCCGACCGTCTCCGAGACGCTGCAGCTCGAGGCGGTCTGCCGGCAGGCCCACCGTTTCGACGTCATTCACTTCCATACCGGCCATTTGCACTTTCCGCTTTCGAGCCGTCTGGGGGTGCCGCATGTGACCACCCAGCACGGCCGGCTCGACCTCGCCGAGCTGCCGGCGCTCTACCGGGTTTTTGCCGAGACGCCCCTGGTGTCGATTTCAGACCATCAGCGAACGCCGCTGCCGCAGGCCAACTGGCAGGCGACGATTCACCACGGGCTGCCCCCCGATCGCTACGCCCTGGTTCCCGAGGCCGAGGACTATCTGGTCTTCGTCGGCCGGGTCGCCCCCGAAAAACGGCTCGACCGGGCCATCGCCATCGCTGCCGCCGCCGGCCTGCCGCTGCGGGTGGCGGCCAAGGTTGACCGGGTCGACCGCGACTATTTTCAATCGATGATCGAGCCGCTGATCGCCGGGAACCCGCTGGTGGAGTTCGTCGGCGAGATCGACGACGTCGACAAACAGGCCTTTATCGGCCGGGCCCGGGCCCTGCTCTTTCCGATCGACTGGCCCGAGCCCTTTGGTCTGGTGATGATCGAGGCGATGGCCTGCGGCACTCCGGTGATCGCCTGGCGCAATGGCTCGGTGCCCGAGGTGCTGCTCGATGGCGTGACCGGTTTTGTTGTCGACTCGCACGAGGCGGCCGTGGCGGCGGTCGAACGGCTGGCGACGATCGACCGAGCTGGTGTCCGGGCCGTCTTCGAGGCCCGCTTCACTGCCCGCCGGATGGGCGACGACTACGAGCGGCTCTACGGCTCGCTCAGCCGGCCACGTTGGGCTGGCTGCCAGCCGGCGAACCCAGCGCCCGCATTCGCCCGTGAACGTGAACCGCAAAGCCGTCGAGATTGTCCGCGGTACGCCGCGGCCGCCGCGGACGGCGAGGCCCTTGAGCGATAGCAGACTGTCGAAATTGCCTGCCGCCGCACGATGCGGCGATTGGCACGCCCGAAAACCCTTGGCGTTTTCGGGAGCGGCCAAAGTGGAAACAGACCGTGGAAGGGCTTGTTCCACGGACAGAGAGCCTTTCCGGGGAAACCTTGCTGATGCCGTCCGCTGGCCTTCCGCTCCACTACGGCGTCGTTGCCCGGGCCTCACGGCCCGGGCCGTTGCCCTTCGTGCTGAAGGCCGGCGAGACCTTCGGCGTCTTCACGGCGACCGGTGACATCCGCCGACAAGCGGGCGACCTCGGCATCTTCCATGAGGGGGCCCGGCAGTTGTCGCGACTGGAACTGTTGCTCTGGGGGCAGCGGCCGCTGCTGCTCAGTTCGACCGTCCGGGAGGACAACTGCATGCTGGTGGCCGATCTTGCCAACCCGGCGACCGACCAGACGGCCGTGTCCGACGGCACGGTCCATATTCGGCGGACCAGCCTGCTGGCGGCAGCCTCCTTCCATCAACAGCTCGTGGTGACGAACTATGCCGACTGCAGCATCACCGTGCCGATCTGTCTGCAGTTCGACGCCGACTTCCACGACATCTTTGAAGAGCGGGGCATGCTACGGGCCCGCCGCGGCGAGGTCCATCGGCGGGTGCATGACGGCAGCGTCGTGCTTGGCTATCGGGGACTCGACGGCCGCGAACGGTCAACGATCGTGCGGCTTGATGACCGCGCCGCCCGACTCGCCGCTGATGCGGCGGTCATCGACCTGCAGATCGGGCCGCGGCAGGCTGCCCGCGTCTGTTGCTGCGTCGACTTCCGGCAGCCGCCGCCAGACGGCCTCCCGGACGCCCGATTTGATGCCGCGGTCCGGCGGACGGTCGCGCGGTTTCGCTCGGCCCGGCGGTCCGCTGCCGCGATCGACACCAGCAATCCGCAGTTCAACCAGTGGCTGCACCGGTCGTTCTCCGACATCCACCTGTTGGCGACACCGACGCCGACAGGACTCTACCCCTACGCCGGCGTGCCGTGGTTCAGTACGCCATTCGGCCGGGACGGTCTCGTAGCCGCCCGGCAGCTGCTCACGGTCGAGCCGCAGCTGGCCCGCGGCGTGCTCGGCTATCTGGCGGCTCGTCAGGCCACCGGCGTCGATGCCGCCACCGATGCCGAGCCGGGCAAGATTCTGCACGAGTCGCGGCTCGGCGAGATGGCCGCGGTCGGGGAGATTCCCTTCGGCCGCTACTACGGCTCGATCGACGCCACGCCACTGTTCCTGCTGCTTGCCGGCGATTATCTCCGGCGGACGGCCGACCTCGCCTTCATCGAATCGCTCTGGCCACAGCTTGAGGCGGCTGCCGCCTGGATGCTCGCCTGCGGCGATCGCGACGGCGACGGCTTCATCGAGTACCAGCGGGCGGCCGACACCGGCCTGCGAAACCAGGGCTGGAAAGACTCGTGGGATTCCGTCAGCCATGCCGACGGCCGGCTCGCCGAGGGACCGATTGCCCTCTGCGAGGTGCAGGCCTACGCCTACACCGCCCTGCAGGCGACGGCCACGATTTCGCTCGCCGTCGGTCGCTCGCAGCAGGCCGCCGTGTTCCGCGGGCAGGCAGCCCGGCTCCGGCAGCGGTTTTCCGAATGCTTCTGGAAACCGTCGCTGGGCGGCTTTGCCCTCGCCCTCGACGGCGACAAACAGCCCTGCCTGGTCCGCAGCTCGAATGCGGGCCACTGCCTTTTCGCCGGGATCGCCTCGGCCGAACAGGCGGCCGGCGTCGCCCGGTCGCTGCTGGGGCCGGGCCTGTTCAACGGCTTCGGCATCCGCACACTCGATGAGCGGGAGGCCCGCTACAACCCGATGAGCTACCACAACGGGTCGGTCTGGCCGCATGATAATTCGCTGATTGCCCTCGGCCTGGCCCGCTACGGCTTCAAGGACGAGGTGCTGCGGATTTTGCAGGGGCAGTTCGAGGCGTCGTTGTTTGTGCCGCTGCACCGGCTGCCTGAACTGTTCTGCGGCTTTGCCCGCCGCGAGGACGAGGGCCCGACCCTCTACCCGGTCGCCTGCATGCCGCAGGCCTGGGCCAGCGGCGCCGTCTTCGCGCTGCTGGAGGCGGCGACTGGTCTTTCAATTGCGGTC
>CAZIQV010000187.1:0-4743 GCA_964541275.1 uncultured Chitinophagaceae bacterium
TGGACCAACGTTGTCCCTCCGGTTCGTACACTGCGGCCATGCGGCCGGATGCCACTCGGCGAGGGCTATTGCAGTCCCGCCGTCGCTGCCGGCGTGGCGGTGGTCTTCGATCGGGTCGGAGACGAGAACCGGCTGCGGTGCCTTGCCGCTGAAACCGGAACCCCGATCTGGGAAAGCCGAACCGCGACCGACTACGTCGACATGTTCGGCTACGACGGCGGGCCGCGGGCGGCGCCGGTGATCGTCGGAAACCGGGTGCTGACCTACGGTGCCGAGGGGCTGCTGACCTGCTGGGCACTCCCTGACGGAAGCCGTCAGTGGCAGGTCGACACGGCGGCGGAGTACCACGTCGTGCAGAATTTCTTCGGAGTTGCCGCCGCGCCGGTCGTTTTCGAGACGGCTGCCGACGGTTCGCGAACCCTCGTCATCGTGCAGGTCGGCGGCAGTCCGCCGGGGACAGCTCCGGCCGATCCACAGCGGCTCGACCGGGTGAAAAAAGGCGACAGTGGGCTGGTCGCCTTCGACCTCCGCACCGGGGCCGAAGTCTGGCGGGCGGGCGATCAACTCGCCAGCTACAGCACGCCGGTCCTCGTCGAGATCGAAGGGAAGCCCCGGCTCCTGGCCTGGATGCGAGACCGGCTGCTGGTGGTCGATCCGGCAACGGGCGAGGTTTTTGACAGCATGCGTTGGCGGGCTGACGAACTCTTCAGCGTTGTTGCTGCGAGTCCGGTCATTCGCGGCAGTGAGGTGCTGCTCTCAGAAACCTACGGCCCTGGCAGCCTTTTGCTTGACGTGACGGGCGACCGGCTCGTCGAGATCCGCCGCGACCCCGCCCGCAGTCGCCCGCGCACGGCCCTGCGAGCCCACTGGGCCACGCCGGTGCGCAATGCCGGATGGGTCTACGGATCGACGGGCCGCAACGCAGGAGATGCCCTGTTCGCCTGCGCTGACTGGGCCACGGGCACGCTCAAGTGGGCTGAACGCGGCCTCGGACGGGCAAGCTGCGTGCTCGTTGACGGGCACCTTGTCGTGCTTGGTGAATTCGGCGACCTGCTGCTGCTGCGGGCCAGCCCCGCCGCCTGCGAGATCGTCTCTCGGTGCCGGCTGGTCGATGCCGCTGACGGCAGCGACCTGCTCGCACCCCCCTGTTGGGCCGCGCCGGTCATCGCCCACGGATACCTCTATGTCCGCGGCGCCGGTCGGCTGGTCTGTCTCGACCTTCGCTGACTTTGCGACTCACTGGAGCGTCCTTGCCGCTCCGCAGATGACGCTGGGAACGAGTCGTCCGGGGCTGCCAATCACCGCAGCGAATGGGGCGGGTGATCGCCACCCGTGGCCGAGGGCCGCTGCCAGCATGCCAGCATGCCAGTTTCCGAGGGGCTGTCGGCCGGGGTTGTCACGTCGTCGGCCGGCAAAATTCGGCGGGGCCGAGCCCCGCGATGCGGCGACGGAAGAGGCTTTCGCCACGATCGATTCGGCGGGGTTTTCGGGCTCCCCACCCGGCCAAGATTTTCTCTGGACAGTTCCACGTCATGCTCCCCATACTTTTGCCCTTCTCCTGTGGTTGGCCGGTCTCAGGCATGTCGACCGGACGAGCGACCGCAGGCTCATACCGATCTTCGGCGGGTGGCGGCAGGCGGGCCCGCCCGTAACGAAAGCAGCATCCAATCATTATCCACGAGCGACATGCCAGCCCGGGAGATTTCGCCGCCATGCGATCGACAACGTCGTTGCAGTTTGCGGTCAGCCAACTGACGACCCTGCGTTGGGAACTTCCCGAAGAGCTTTGCCACTGCCTCGAACACGGTTTCGAGGCGATTTCACTCTGGCGGCCCAAACTGTCCGATCTCAGCCTCCCGGAGGCCCGCGGGTTGCTGCAGCGGGCGGGCGTCCGCGTCGCCAGCCTGCAATGGGCCGGCGGCTTCACCGGCAGCGATGGTCGCAGCTTTCAGGAGAGCGTCGCCGACTGCTGCGAAGCGATCGAGACGGCGGCGGAACTCGACGCCGAGGTGCTGGTGGTCTACGCCGGCTGCCGGGGTGGACACACACTTTCGCACGCCCGGCGGCTCGTCCTGCAGGCCCTCGAGGACGTCGCGCCGCTGGCGGCAGCGGCCGGGGTGCAGTTGGCGGTCAAGCCGGTCCGCCAGCCGGCGGGGGGAGCCTGTGGCTTTCTGACGACCGTCGCCGACGCGATTGAGCTGGTCGAAGCGGTTGGGCAACCGGCGGTCGGCCTCGCCGTCGACCTCTGGGCGTTCGCCGACGACGGTGCGGCCTTCGAGGATGTTCGTCGCCTCGCCCGCCACGCTCGTCACGTCTCGGTCGCCGACCGCGTCGGGCCGCTTCACGCCGACCAAGAGCGGCTGCCGCCGGGACGCGGTCTGCTGCCTCTCGAAAGCCGACTGGAGGCGTTGCGGCGGGCCGGATTCCGCGGGGTGGTTGAGATCGATCCCGTCGGCGAGACGGTGGCCCGCGAGGGCTACGAGGCGACGCTGGCGGCGATTGGCCAGTACGCCCGAGTCTCGGCCCGTCGGCTCAACCGCGAAACGCCGTCGCGGTGGTCAGCGGCGGCAACACGGGTTTTTGCCGGAGCGTCGGCGGCGGGCCGGGGCTGACAAGCTCCACCGGCGTTGGTGAGCGTTACGGCCGGGCGGCGGGTTTGCTGCGGAGGTCCCAGGCTTCAAGCCAGGCGGTTTCCTCCGGCTGGAGGCCAAAGTCGTTCTGGAGGCGGCGGTCGAAATCGTCCATGTGGGCGGCACCGTAGAAAATTGCCACGGACCGGCTGCCGTTGCGGACCTGTTGCTTCAAGACCGCCAGGGCCGCCGCATTTCTGTCGGTGATCAGCGATGAGCCTTCTTCGCCGCCGAATGCGGTGGTGAGAACTTCCATGTCGGAAAACTGCTCGGCCAGAATTCGTCGCAGGCGGAGTTCCCGGTCTGACCCGAAAAGCAGGCCGAAAATGTCGCCAAACGACAAGTCGGGCTGGCGGTCGGCGGCGGGGCCCGCCGCTTCGGCCTTGGCCATGCTTTCCCGCATGAGTTTGGCAAACATGGTCCACCAACTCTCACCCCGTTTTCGCATCGCTTCGTCGAACTGCCGTGGGGACAGGTCGGCGTGGACGAAATTCGCCGCCCGGTAATTAATCTGATCGAGTTGAAACTCGAGGCCGAGGAGTCGGGTCATGCCCTTCTGGGCTGTTCCGATCGCCCCGCTCGGCCTGCCGCCCGCCCGCGGGACGCGGGCATTGGGGGGGGCGACGAGCTCGTAGAGGACCGCGTCGTAATTGCGAAACAGGTGGTTGAGCGTGGCGAAGTAGCTGCGGCTCCCAACATGAACCGCGGCGACGAGATCGACTTCGAGCGGTTGACCGCCCGGTTGGCGGGCTGATGTGTACCGAACGATCGCCGTCTCCAGCGCCAGCGGGTCACCGGCGTCGTCGCGATTGAGCCGGAGGAATTCCGGCCGCTCGCCCCCCGGTTGCCGTTGCCGGGGTTCCTCAGCCAAGGCCGGGCTGATGGTGACAAGCAGAGCAAGCAGGGAAAGCCGCAGGGGGCAGGGGGCAGGGCGGGGCATCGGTGGCTGTCTCCTGAAGTGTTCCTCGAAGCTACCAGCCGCTGGAGGTTGCCGCCACTGCCGATTGGATCGGCCGGTCTGGAAACTTGGGTAAGGCGGTCGCCGTCGGGAGAGGAATAACCGGCAGAGATTTCCAAGTTTGGTCAATGCGAGCGATCCGCAGGACCGATACCACCAAAGCATGCCGCCTCGGCGGCGACCGCTTCCTGTTCCTCGGGACGACTGAGCAATGGCGACGAACAAGCGATTCCCCCGAATCCGAGCCCACCTCCGCAAATTTGCGGCTTCTGCAGCCCTGGCCCTGGCAACGGCTGTGGCGACCATGCTGCCCGCCGGCAGGCTCCGGGCCAGCGACTGGATGCCCCTGCTGCCCGATCAGGACTTCTACGACTTTCAGCTCTTCGCCCCGCCCGATCTTGGGAACTACAACATGTACCGGCGGGATGACGACGGGATTTACTTCAACTACGACCGGCTGTACTGGGGGATCACGATCCCGCGGACAGTCCCGGTCGCAACCACGCCGGAAGGCCTGAACATCATTCCGAGCCAGCCGATCTCGCCATTCACAATCGCCGATCTCAACAACGACTACCTCGAGTTTGCTGAAACCAATCCAATCATCGTCAACCAGACGCAGACCGACGCGGTCCCGCCCACGACGACAACAAGCCTGGAAAACATCTCTTCGAACACCACGGTCTTCGAAATCGGAACCGACCCGCTCAGGCTCGACCTCAACACCAGCTGGATGCGAACGAAGATGACCTGGGGCAATCGCTACGAGGGCGGCTGGTCATACAGTGGCCGCGGCGTTCACCTCTCGTATTTTCAGATCGGCAAGCAAGAGCAAAGTTTCGGTACCAGCAATGAATTTGCGGTGAACTCGCCGACCCAGACGTTCACCTTCACCAACAACGTCTCCGGGGGCGGTGGCGGCGGAGCCGGCGGGGTCGGAGGCGGCATTGGCGGCGCCTCCCAGATCAACGTCAGCCTGGAGACGACGACCGACAGCCCGCAGCCCGATCATCTGATCACCCAGAATTTGCTGCAGAAAAATAGCACTGAGATTCAGTCGGCAGGCGTCGCCCTGACGCTCAAACGCGAATTGGGACGGGAGCGCGGCAGTACCGGGGCGACGTTCTCACTCGGCCCGCGGTTTGTCCAACTCGC
>CAZIQV010000188.1:0-539 GCA_964541275.1 uncultured Chitinophagaceae bacterium
CGGTTGCAATACCGAGGCGAATCGTCAAAGCTATATTTGGAGAGATTCTAAGGCGGACACAGAACGAGAGGGCATGCACCGCAGTCGAGCCCCGTCGAATACGCTCACAGGCCGATTGGTCGCCCAGCGACCGGACCGCTTCTTGCTCGTGGCAGCCGCTCCGCTGCCTGATCACCCCCACCGGCTGCACCAGCAGAAAGGGTAGGCCGGCATGTGCGGGATCTGTGGAGAGATTCAGTTTGGCGGTGACGCGGCCGACGTTGCCGCAGTCGACCGCATGGCCGCCGAAATGGTCCGCCGGGGGCCGGACGGTGCCGGCCTCCTCGCCCGCGGCCGGGTCGCTTTCGGCCATCGCCGGCTGAAAATCATCGACCTCTCCGAGGCGGCTCAGCAGCCGATGGTCGACGCCGCCCTCGGGCTGTCGATCGCCTACAACGGCGCGATTTACAATTACCCGGAGTTGCGATCAGAGCTGGAAGGCAAGGGCTATGCGTTCTTCAGCACCGGCGACACCGAGGTGATCCTGAAGGCCTATCACG
>CAZIQV010000188.1:549-4736 GCA_964541275.1 uncultured Chitinophagaceae bacterium
GGGGCCCTGACTGTGTCGAGCGACTCAACGGCATGTTCGCATTTGCGATTCTTGAACGCGACTCCGGCCGGGTGATCCTGGCCCGCGACCGGCTCGGCATCAAGCCCTTGTATTACAGCGAAGGCCCCGGCCGACTGCGGTTTGCCTCCAGCCTTCCGGCCCTGCTGGCGGCGGGTGACGTCGATACCTCGATCGACCCGATCGCCCTCAACTTTTACATGACGTTCCACTCAATCGTGCCGCCGCCGCGGACGATTCTCAGCGGCGTGAAAAAGCTGCCGCCGGCGACCGTGGCGACCGTCGAGCCCGACGGCGCGATGCAGCAGCGGCGGTATTGGGATGTCAGCTTCGGCCAGCGCAGCGATCAGGCCGGCTTCACCACCGACGACTGGATCGAAGCGACGCTCGATGTGATGCGGCGGGCGGTGAAACGGCGGCTGGTGGCCGACGTTCCCGTTGGCGTGTTGCTCTCGGGCGGACTCGACTCAAGCCTCGTGGTCGGTCTGCTCTGCGAGCACGGCAACCTCGGCGTCGAGACCTTTTCGATTGGCTTCGATGCCGTCGGCGGCGAGGCGGGCGATGAGTTTCAATACTCCGACATCATCGCCGACCGCTATCAGACCAGGCACCACAAGCTGTCGATTGACGCCGCTCGGACCCTGCCGGCCCTGCGGGAATGCATCGGCCGGATGTCCGAGCCGATGGTCAGTCACGACAACGTCGGCTTCTACCTGCTCTCGCAAGAGGTGGCGAGGTATGTCAAGGTGGTCCAGAGCGGACAGGGGGCCGACGAGATTTTTGCGGGCTACCACTGGTATCCGCCGATGCTTGAGGCGACCGATGCCCTGGCCTGTTACCGCAGCGGATTTTTCGACCGCGACTTTGCCGAGTATCAGCAGGTCGTGGCCGCCGGACTGGCCGATCAGGACTGGGCGGGGCAGTTCGTCGCCGAGCATTTCAGCCGACCGGGGGCTGAACTGCCCATCGACAAGGCCCTGCGGATCGACACCCAGGTGATGCTGATCGACGACCCCGTCAAGCGGGTCGACAACCACACGATGGCGGCAAGCCTCGAGGCCCGGGTGCCATTTCTCGACCACGAAGTGGTCGAGTTCGCCGCCACCGTGCCAGCCGCATTGAAGGTGGCCGAGGGCGGGAAGTTCATTCTCAAGGAGGCTGCCCGCCGGGTGATTCCGGCCGCGGTGATCGACCGGCCCAAAGGCTATTTCCCGGTGCCGGCGCTGAAATATCTGCGGGGCCCGTTCCTCGAGCTGGCCCGCGAGGCCCTGACCAACGACGCCGCCCGCGGTCGGGGGCTGTTTCGGCAGGAGTATGTCGACACGCTGCTGGCCAATCCCGAGGACCACATCACGCCCCTGCGGGGGTCGAAGCTCTGGCAACTGGCTTTGCTGGAACTCTGGCTGCAGGCCCATCTGCCAAACGGAGGAGCCCGCTGATGACGCCCGACGTCCCACCGGGGGCATCCCTGGTCGATGTCGGCTGGGGACGGCTGATTTTTGCCCACACCTTCCCGAACCCCGAGGCGGTTGCCCGGGTGCTTCTCGACGAGCAGCCGGGCAGGCGGGACATCGCCTTTTACGTCAACGATCCGCAGCTGATTCTCAATGTGGCTCCGCAGGATCTGTTTCTCGACCCGTCGACCACCTACCGCCTCGACCTCACCCGCTGGAAGCCGCAGAATCAAAGCGGGCTGCCGTTTCGGATCACAGAGCTTCAGCAGCGGGCCGACCTCGAGGCGATCAACCAGATATACAGCCGGGTCGGCATGGTGCCGATCGACGAAGAGGCGGTCTGGGCCGCTCGCGACGACGACAGATTCACCTATTTTGTCGCCCGGCCGCACGATGCCGAGACGGTGCTGGGGGTCATGCTTGGCGTCGATCACCCGCGCTTCTTCGAGGATCTGTTCAATTCAACGAGTCTCTGGGCCCTGGCGGTCGATCCGCAGAGTCAGTTTCCGGCCGTCGGGGCCGCCCTAGTGACGTTTCTGGCCAACACCTTCGCCGCCCGCGGCCGCAGCCTGCTCGACCTTTCGGTGATGCAGGGCAACGACGCCGCCATCACGCTCTACGAACGGCTCGGCTTCGAACGGGCCCCCGTGCTGCTCATCAAGCGGCGAAATCAGATCAACGAACCGCTGTTTGTTCAGAAGGGGGTGCAGGAAGGCTTCAACCCCTACGCGACGATCATCATCAACGAGGCCCTGCGGCGGGGGATCAGCGTTGAACCGCTCGATCCGGCCCGGGGTTATTTCCGGCTCTCGCAGGCAAACCGGCGGGTCGTCTGCTGGGAGTCGCTCACCGACCTGACCTCGGCGATCGCCCTCTGCCGGTGTGCCGACAAGCAGCTGACGAGCGAACTGCTCGCCGCGGCCGGCCTGTCGGTGCCGCCCCAGCGGGTCTGCCGGGACCTCGCCGCGGCGGAGGCCTTCCTGGCTGAGCAGGGCCGGGTGGTCGTCAAGCCGCTGGTGGGCGAGCAGGGGCAGGGAGTGGGCGTCGATATCCAGACGCCAGACGTGCTGAAGCAGGCTTTTGCCGTGGCCCAGCAATTTCACGAGCGGGTGCTGCTGGAGCGGTTTTGCAGCGGCAGCGACCTGAGGATCATCGTGATCAACTACGAGGTCGTGGCGGCGGCGATCCGCCGGCCGGCGGAGGTGCGGGGCACCGGGCGGCACAGCCTGCGGGCGCTGCTCGACAAGGTGAGCCGGCGGCGGAGTGTGGTGACCGGCGGCGAGAGCAGCATCCCGGTCGATGCCGAGACCGAGCGGTGCATCGCGGCGTCCGGCTACAGCCTTGACACCATCGTGCCTGAGGGCGAAGTGGTGCAGGTGCGGAGGACGGCCAATCTGCACACCGGCGGGACGATTCACGACGCGACGGCCGAACTGAGCGAGACGCTGCGGCAGGCCGCCGTGCGGGCGGCCGCGGCGTTGGAGATTCCCGTCGTGGGGCTCGACCTGCTGGTGCCCGATGTGGCGGGCGATGAGTATGTCATCATCGAAGCCAACGAGCGGCCGGGACTGGCAAACCACGAGCCGCAGCCGACGGCAGAGCGTTTTATCGATCTGCTCTTTCCGCATGTGGCCGCGACGGTACGGTAGGGGGAGTCCACCGCAGCCGCTGCCGGTGTCGGCCCCCTCTCATTGTGGAATTCCCAACCATGAAGCCCGTCTTCGACACCGACTATCTTCTCGACACGCTCAAGACCCTGCTGGGCATTCACTCGCCCACCGGCTACACCGACCCGATCGTGCGGATCGTCTGCGGACTGCTCGACGACCTCGGGGTGGCCTATGAACTGACGCGGCGAGGGGCGATTCGGGCGACGATTCCCGGCCGGCAGCAAGGACCGGAGCGGGCGGTCGTCACCCATCTCGACACGCTCGGAGGCATGGTCAAGGAACTCAAAGACAACGGCCGGTTGGCGTTGGTGCCGGTCGGTACCTGGTCGCCGCGGTTTGCGGAAGGGGCGCGGGTCTCAATCTTCACCGACAAGCGGATTTTCCGCGGACAGGTGCTGCCGTTGAAGGCGTCGGGCCACACCTACAACGACGGCATCGACACCCAGCCGATCACCTGGGAGAACATCGAGGTCAGGGTGGACGAGCGGGTGAGTTCCCGGCGGGCTCTTGAGATGCTGGGCATCTGCATCGGTGACTTCATCGGTTTTGATGCGGCGGTCGAGACCTTTCCCAACGGGTTTATCAACGCCCGACACCTCGACAATAAAGCGGGTGTGGCCGCGGTTCTAGCCGCCGCCAAGTTCATCCACGACACCAAGCTGGAACTGCCGGTCGACCTCCATCTGCTGTTCACGATATCTGAGGAGGTTGGCTCGGGGGCGTCGGCGGTATTGCACGGCGATGTTGCCGAGATGATCACGGTTGACAACGGCACAACCGCCCCCGGACAGGCGTCGAGCGAGTTTGGCGTGACCATCGCGATGGCCGATTCGACCGGCCCATTCGACTATCACCTGACGCACCACCTGCTGAATCTCTGCGCGACCAACGGCATACCCTGCTCGCGAGACATCTTCCGGTATTACCGCTGCGACAGTGCCTCGGCGGTGGAGGCGGGCAACGACATCCGGACGGCGTTGGTCACCTTCGGGGTCGATGGGTCGCACGGCTACGAGCGAACCAATCTCGACAGCCTGCTTTGCGT
>CAZIQV010000189.1:0-4692 GCA_964541275.1 uncultured Chitinophagaceae bacterium
TCATTGATGCCGATTCCCGTTTTCGTGTGCGCGGTATAGCCCATCGAAGGATCGTGGCAACTGGCGCAACTAACGGTGGAATTCTTCGATAGCCGAGTGTCGAAGTAGAGTTGGCGGCCGAGTTCGATTTTGGCCCGGGTGAGCGGATTTTCATCGAGACCCGTGATCTGGGCGGCACCTTGCGAAAGACCCAGAGGCAGAATCGGCGTCAGTTCGACGGCATTTGCCGGGTCGGCCAGCCATTTTTCGATCTGGGGCAATGTGATCGGGCCGGAGCCCGGCACACCAGCAGTCAGGGACGGGTCGCCGAGCACCACCTCCTCAGCGGCGTGGGCAATCGGCAGTTCGACCGCCGCGGTTCCCCACAGGCAGACCAGGCAGATCACGCTGGTGGCAGCAATTCGCCGCACGTCAGGCCCCATCGCTGCGGCTGACGAGGCTTCTTTGCATCTCACGCTCATTCGCATTTTCGCACCCCTCCCAAATGTCTGGACAAAAAGCTAGAGAATCGCAACTTTGCGAACACTGGTGTAATTCGCAGCGAATTTTGCCAACGCCCCAAAGTTTGCCGGAACTTGGGAAACCGTGGGGACCGATTTTGACTTCATCGGCATCGGGCCAGTGGCACCACGAACGAACGCCGTGGAGAACAACCCTGACCAAATATTCTAGTCGAGGGCCCCGAACCGTCGAATCTGTTTTCTGAAGGGCCTCTTCGGGTACGCTTCCATCAATCGCGACGGGTCCGCGGACTGCCGGGGTGCCGTCGACTTGCAGGCCGGAAAGGTCCGGCATGCGGGCAAAATGGCGATGTCCAGAGGCTGCGGCCGCCGCGTGGGAGGCTGCACGACACGTGGAGAAGTCGATGAGCGAAACGTCAGGACACAACGAGGGCGGGCAACGGCCCGATCCGGCGGGGGGCGATCAACCAGCTGCAGCCAGCGGAGGCTCTGGCGACGAACTCGTCATCCCGGCCGGCGAACTGTCGCAAAAAGAAGCGACAGCCTTGATTCGAGACGCCGCCGGGCAGCTGAAAGACTTTTTGGCTGATCGCCGCCGCGAATCGGAGGAACTGGCTCGCCGCATGACCCGGATGGAGGAGGAGATTCAGCGGAGTAGCCACTCTGGGCGGTATCTCGCCACGCTCAGTGTGGTCGTCGCGTTGGTCGCATTTGTGGCAACGACCGGGCTCTGGCGGCTCACCCGAAATCAGGCCGATGTCGAGGCGGCCCTGCGGCAGACGGCGCAGGAAGTGACCCTTGCTCGGGAGGCGAACCTCGAGGAGATCGCCAGCGTCGGGGCTGCGGTGAATGATGGCGTGGCCAAGCAGGCCGAGGCAGCCTTGCGACTGGAGAAGCAGCTGGCCGAGGTTGAGACGGTGGGGAACCAGAGCGTTGCCGGCATCAGCGGGCTCAAGCAAGAACTCTCCAGCACGCTGGCGGGGCAGCGGGAGACGGCGGAGCGGCTTGAGCAGCGTCTTGGTGAGACGAGTCAGCAGGTCGCCAAAGTCCGCGACGATGTTTCTGAGCGACTCAGGCGGCAGTCGGAACTGACCGCTGAAGAGCGGGCCCGCATGATCGGGGAAATCAAGGCAGCGATTGCCGGCTTTGAGACGTCGCTGGAACAACGGTCGCAGGATCTCGCCAACCAGTCGGAGACGCTGAAGTCGCAGCAGCGGCAGTTCAGCGAGGCGACAGCTTCGGCCAAGGCAGAGCGGCAGGCGATGATTCGCGCAGCGACGCAGACCGTCAATGCCCAGCTGCTGAGCCTGCAGGCGATGCTCGATGCCCTCGAGCGGGGCCAATCGGAAGCTGAGCCCGCGAAGCCCAAAATGTCGCCGCCACCGCCCCCAGCCGACACCAAGAAGTCGCCGAAGGCTGAGCCGGCGTCGGTGATTGCGGCGGCGCCGCAGCGTCCGAAAAATAAGCCGCAGGCGTCACAGACACCGGCCGACGTGATGCCGAACAACCCCGCCAAGCCGGTGAAGGACGCGGCGAGTCCGCCGCAGAAGCCTGAGGCAGACAAGCAAAATGCACCGGAGGCGAGCAAGCCAGATCAGCCGCCGGCGGTGGACGGTGGGAAGAAGCCGAAGAAGCCTGCGTCAGCGGAAAAATAACACCCGGCCGTTTGCAAGCGGGTGGCAGCAGGTCGACTGTGGGCGGCCCCCAGATTTGGCAGAGGGTTTTCAGGGGTGCCACCGCCGCAGCCGGCGACGATAGGGGCATTATCGGCCTGCCGACGGTCTGCCGACGCCGCGATCGAAAAAAAGGCTCGCCCGCTGACCCAGCGGGCGAGTTCAGTCGCTGGAAGGGGTGCTCCGGCGGCTTACTCCGGCTGCTTTTCGGCCTTGCCCCGGCGGCCCTTCATGGCCTCCCGCAGCGCGGCCCGCTCGTCCTCGCTGAGCTTGCCGTCGCCGTCCTTGTCGAACTTCTTGAGCAATTCGGCGCGGCGGTCAGCTCCCGAGCCCTTGAGGCCGCCGGCCCCGCGTCGCTGCTGCATTTCGGCCCGGGCGGCGGTCCGCTCGTCTTCGCTGAGCTTGCCGTCGCCATCCTTGTCGAACTTTTTCAAGATTTCGGCGCGGCGGTCAGCTCCGGGCCCCTTCAGGCCGCCCGCTTCGCGTTGCTTCTGCATTTCGGCTCGGGCGGCGGCCCGTTCGTCTTCGCTGAGCTTGCCGTCGCCATCCTTATCGAATTTTTCCAGCAGCTTCTTCATCCGCTCGGGGCCGCGGCCGCCTTTCGCACCCATTTCGGCACGCATCTTCTCCCGTTCTTCCGCGTCGAGTTTGCCGTCGCCGTTGGCGTCGAATTTTTTGAGCATCGCCTCGCGGCGGGCGGCCCGGTCTGGCTTCTCGTCCGGTGCGGCCTGAGCGGGACGCGAAACGAACAGCACGGCAACACAACAGATGGCTGCACACGGTCGGAAAAGGTTCATGGCAAGTTTCCTCGGGAGTTGAAGTTTGCAGCGAGTCTTCGGCGGCGATGTCAGGCAGTTGCCCGTCGTCAGCCGCCAGTTCTTGAACGGCGTTCGTGCGACAAGGTTTCTGAGCCGTCGGCAGCCCAATCGTCGGAAGCTTTGGTACGCTTGCCAAATGTGATTTCGCGCGGCCTCAGCCGCTGCTGCCGTCTGGCCGTGTGATCCTTGGCAGCGGCTGCTGCCACCCTGTTCTGGTTTGCGAGCGGAGAAGCCTGCATGTGCGGATTCGTCTGTCTCTGGCGTGTCGCCGATGAAAACCTGGCCGAGCAGATGATCGGTCGAATCGCCCATCGCGGCCCCGACCAGCTGACAATCTATCGACCGGCTCGGGTGCCGGCGGTCCTGGCCCACTGCCGGCTGGCCATCATCGGGCCGGCCGACGGCCGTCAGCCGCTGGAAGCCGACGACACGGTGCTGGTGGCCAACGGCGAGATCTACAATCATGCCGACCTGCGGGCGATTCTTGGCCAAGCCGCCTTCGAGACCGCCAGCGACAGCGAGACGATCCTGCACCTGTTTCGCTCTGACCGGCTCCGCTGGCTGTCGCACCTCGACGGCATGTTCGCCTTTGTGCTGGCGACACCGGAACGGGTCATCGCCGCCCGAGACCCGCTCGGCATCAAGCCTCTCTATGTCGCCCGGGTCGGCGAGGGGCTGGCGTTTGCCTCGGAACTCAAAGCCTTTGACGGCCTCGGGGTCGAGTCGATCGAGACGGTGCCGCCCGGCGGACTGTTCGACAGCCGCGACGGTGTGCGGCTGTGGTTCCGGATGACCCAGGGGGCGGCAGAGCCCGAGCCCGGCTTTGATGCCGAGGCCGTCGCCGCCGAACTGCGGCTGGTGCTGGAGGAGGCGGTCGCCAAGTGGATGGTGGCCGACGTCGAGGTGGGATCGTTCCTGTCCGGCGGACTCGACTCCTCGATCATTGCGGCTCTGGCCGCGCGGTCGCTGGCCCGTCAGCCGGGCAAGCCGAAATTGAAAACCTTTTCGGTCGGGCTGCCCGGCAGCCCCGACCTGCTTGCCGCCCAGCGGGTCGCGGAGCACATCGGTTCGGAGCATTTTCATCTGGAATTCTCGGCGGCCGACCTCGCAGCGGCGTTGCCGCAGGTGATCTACCACCTCGAAAGTGCCGACGTCGATCTGGTTCGCAGTGCGATTCCGACGCACTTCGCCACGACCGTCGCCCGGCGGCACGTCAAGGCGGTGCTGACCGGCGAGGGGGCCGACGAACTTTTTGCCGGCTACGCCTACCACCACGACTACGCCGACCGGCCGCGGGCCTTGGCCGATGAGCTGACTCGGTCGCTGCGGTCGATGCACAACATCAACCTGCAGCGGGTTGATCGGATCACCATGGCCCAGGGGCTTGAGGCCCGGACGCCGTTTCTCGACCGCGACCTGATCGACTTTGCCCAGACGATTCCTGCAAGCGTGAAGCTCTATTGCGAGCCGTCGGTTCCGGGATCGGAGTCACACCTCCGGCCGCATGGCCCAGAGCAGACGTCAGCCCCGTCACCTGTCGGTCCGGAGTCACACCTCCGGCCTGTTGGCCCAGAGCAGACGTCAGCCCCGTCACCTGTCGGTCCGGAGTCACACCTCCGGCCTGTTGGCCCAGAGCAGACGTCAGCCCCGTCACCTGTCGGTCCGGAGTCACACCTCCGGCCTGTTGGCCCAGAGCAGACGTCAGCCCCGTCACCTGTCGGTCCGGAGTCACACCTCCGG
>CAZIQV010000190.1:0-4600 GCA_964541275.1 uncultured Chitinophagaceae bacterium
CAGAGGGTAAATGAGCCGCTCGAAGCCAGGTACTGAGTTTTCAGACAGAGCCTAGTGCTCGCCGTCGGGGCCAAGCCGCTTCATGGCCGTTGCCGGCGCATGCGAGCAAAGGCGGCAGGCCGCTTTGCGGGGTGGCGTTGGGCTGCGGCCGCGGCCCTCGCTGCCGGGCTGCCGCCGAAACGACTGCAATGCCAGCGCCGGCCCCAGTCTCAATCGCTGCCGAGACGGGCAATCTTGGTGAGCATCGCAGTGGCGCTGCTGCGGACCTCGGCAACCTTGTCAGCCTGAAGGTTCTCCACCTGTTTTGTCACCGCAGCGGGCGGCTGCTCTTCGGTGGCATCGACCAGGACGGCGAGGCCGCGCAGAGCGTTGACCACCAGCAACACCCGCTTGTAGCGGCGCGACTGCTCCTCATCGGAAGATGCCGCGGTCGTCTCAATGTCGGGGGCTGCCAGCATTTCAGCGAGGGTGTCATAGGCTTCGCTGCGGCCGAGCCGGGCAAGTCCCAATGCGGCATTAGCGCGGACATCGACGTTGTCATCTGCTGCCAGTCGCAGCAAGGCTTCGACGCTCTCCTCTCCTCCCAACACGCCCAACGTAAACCCGCAGCTGTTGCGCACTCCGGCCTCTGCCGACCGCGATGCTGCCACCACCGCCTCGACGACCTGCCGGGGGTCGGCGAAGGATCGTCCGGCCTCGTTCAGGTTCGTCGCCAGCACGGCGAGAGCCTCGACGGCTGCCTGGGTGGTTTCGTTGTCGCCGCTGGCCGCGGCTCGCTTCACCAGCGGCGGGGCCGCCTCGGGCACGGTGAACTCGCCGAGGGCGCGGCAGAGGTAGAGCCGGAGCGTCTGCGACTGTTCGCCCGTGCGGCCGCTGGTCACCTCGTCCTCGAGAATGCTGCCGAGTTCTTCGGCTAACGCGACGTCGGACTTCAGCCGGCCCCCGCCGGGGCCCCGCAGGTCGTTGGCAAGATTGAGCGCCGCCTGCCAGCGGCCCTCGTTGGCCCGCCGCAGGGTGCGGACATAGGCCTGGGGATCGTTCCCCAGATGTGCCAGCCAGTGAAACGCGAGCCAGACGCAGACGATGATCGCCACGATCAGGCCCGGCACGAGAAACAGTTGCACGAGAAATGCCGCGCTCGGCGGCTCCACCGGCGGCAGGCTGTCGTCGGGGTTGAGCGGTCTTTGCGGGGAATCAGCCATTGGGCCTGCGTTGAAAGCGTGAACTGGTCATCATTGAGAGAAAGGAAGTCAGCTCGGCAGCGATCGCCGAGCGAGCGGAGAAAACGCTCTCAAACCGAGCCTAGCTCCCTTATCGATACAGCATCATAGACTCTTCCCGCCGCAGGTGAGACCGGTGAAAAGTCCGTTTTCAACAGCGTCAGCAGCACCAGTACCAGCCGAAACGGGGCCGCCACCGGGCTGGTTGGCCGAAGCGGTCGTCGGCGCGAGGCGTTCCGCAGCGGAGCAGCTGGCGGTCGACGAGGCCCTGTTGAATGCGGTTGAGTGCGGTGAGTTGGCCGGCCCGCTTGTCCGTACCTGGCAGGCCACCAGCCCCACGGTGGTCGTCGGTTCCTCGAGCCGGCTGGCCGAGGAGGTCAATCTGGAGACCTGTCAGAAGCTCGGCGTGCCGGTGCTGCGGCGGCCCAGCGGCGGAGCGACCGTGGTGCTCGGACCTGGCTGCATCATGTGGACCGTCGTCAGGCCGCATGCCGAACCGCCGCCAATCGAGGCGATCCACTCCGCGATGCTCGATCCCCTCGCTGCGGCGTTGACAGCGGCAGGCCGGCCGGTAAGCCGCCAGGGAACCTCCGACCTCACCGTCGAGGTTCCTGAGGGCGTCCGCAAGGTTTCCGGCAACGCGCTGCGGGTGAGGCGGCGGGCAGTTCTGTATCACGGAACGCTGCTTGATGACTTTCCCCTCGACCTGATCGGCCGGCTGCTGCGGCATCCTCCGCGAGAACCGCGCTACCGGCGGCAGCGGCGGCACGAAGATTTTCTCGCCAACTTGGGGGTCGGTCGCGATCAGATCGACCGGGCTGTTCGGGAAGCTTTTGCGGCCTGGCGAGAAGAAGTCTCTTGGCCACAGCGGCAGGCCGAGGCCCTGGTGGCCTCCCGGTATGCCCAGGCCACCTGGACCGAGCGGCTCTAGCCGTCCGTGGAACAAGCCATCCTGGGCAAATCCTGTTCGGCACAAAAAATTGCTGAAAAAAGCGATTGAGCGGCGGTCGACTTTTCCGTGGCCGCTGGGGGTCTCGCGCTCGCTTGAAGACACCCGGCGGCCCTTGTCCGGCGACCGTTGTGATACGGCGTTGCGGCCGCCGGCCGCGAAAGTCCGTGAAAAGTCCCTGCGTTGAAGCCCGAACCGCGAAGCCGAGGGCATTGAGTTGTTTTCGATCCACGACCCGCTTCCCTCGGCTCGCGGCTCGGGCTTCCCGGAATTCCGTTCGGCTCAGCACCGTCAAAACGCGGAGCCCGACGGGTGCTGATGGCGATGCCCGGCAAGGGCCGGGCGGGTCGACGGCTCTTCAGCAAGCCTGAAAACGACACGATCGTCCATGCCGAACAGCATTGCCACCCACGGCATTGTGCCCCTTGGGAAGCCCTGCAACATCAAAACCCGCGTTGCGGTTTTCGGTGGTGCTCGCGCGGGAGGCCAGTCGCCCGCCCTGCCCCACCGTCATGTCAGGCTGGGATGAGTTGGCAGGTCGGGAGAATTGAACGCCCGGCGGGATAACGGGTGATTCGACGACACCGACGCTGACGATTTTCAGAGAGGCGGATGGAGCAGCGGGCGAACAGAAACCAGCCTTCCGCCAGCTTGGGGTTGGCCGTTACCGTTCCGCCCGTATGCGACATGAAGTCGTCCGACCAGATTGCAACAGGAGGTTGCTTGCAATGCGTTTGCACATGAATGCCGCAGATGTGCGGGACATGGTGACCCGGCTGTTCGTAGAACTCGGTGCTGACCATGACGATGCCGCCGATTTGCAGGAAAACATTCGGATTGACCGCGGACGCTGTGTCGCCCGGTGCTATCGGGTGACCGAGATGTTTGCCATGTGGCTGATCGACTGCGGAGTCGTGCAGTTTTACAACGCCGACGGCGAAATGCTGCACACGGTCAACCTCTTTAACGAACTGCAGCCGCAGCGAGCCGCGGCCTGAGGGCCTCCTTCCGAACACCGCAGGGAAATCCGCCACAGCCGATTCAGGCTAAGCGGCCTCCTGGAAAACCGATGGCCCGGGGAAGATTCGGCCGGTGGGCACTCAGCCCGGCGACGACTCTTGTGGCAGCCGGCCAATAGCATGGGGTACGGCCAATCATGCCGACTGCAATTTCAGGCTCACCGAGGCTTTCGATTGTCATCCCTGCACCGGCCGATCCGGCGGCGGTTGAGGAAACACTCGTCAGCGTTCTTGAGAACCGTCCCGCAGAGTCCGAGATCATCGTTGTCCTCGGATTCGAGTACGGCGATCCGTGGAACATCGGCGACGAGGTCCGGTTCATCAAGGCACCGATCGGCTCAAACCGGGTGGCCTGCGTCAATCTCGGTCTGGCGGCGAGCCGGGGCCGCGTTTTGCATGTGCTAGCGGCCGGCTGGCGGGCCACGCCGTTTTGGACCGACGCGGCCGTCGAGCATTTCACCGACGAACGTGTCGGCGCGGTGGTGCCGTTGGAATTGGCGGCAGACGACCCCGATCGCATTGTGGCTGCCGGCATCGAGACCTGTCGGAGCGGCCGCCGCATTTGTCGGAGGCCGCGGGGCGATGCCTCGCGGGTGAGAGGCTTCCGGGCGGCCGACCAGGCAACGCCCTCGGGGCCGACGCTCGAGGCAGGCTTTTGGAGCAGCCAGATGCTTGCCCGGCTGACCAACGGATTTTGCCTGTGGTGTGGCGACGAATATGCGGATGCCGACATGGCGGTTTCACTGCGGGCGGCAGGGGGTCGGGTAGTCCTTGAACCGGCGGCACGGGTGGTGGCTGCGGCAGAGCGGCAGCGGCCTCAGCGACCGTTTGCGGCGGGTCTTTACGGCGAGCGATTGTTCTGGCGGTCACTGGCGGCCGAACCGGTGCTTCGCAGCCTCGTGCTGCATCTGTTTGAGATTCTCCGGCATGCGATTGCCAGGGCGCCGCTCGGCACCCTCCCGATGCTCGCCGGCAGGTTGGTGGCGGTGCTGCAATTCGGCTGGTACGTGCCGCGATTTGCAGAACTTCGGCGGCTGATGGAGCACCAGCCTGCAGTTCCGGGCGGGACGTTGGGGACCGACGGCAGCCTCCGTTTTGAGGGGGGGCACGTCGGCGGCGGCCTATCCCGGCCGCGGCAACAGCGACGGGTGCCGCTCAAGCGAAGTGCATGATTGGAGCAATTTGCCCGACATCGCCGCCTGCCCGCGAGCGAGCGGGCGGAGCCCGGTCAGCCTGCCGCAAAAACTTGCTGGTTTGGCGGTGACTCTGGGGCCGCTGGCTCCGGCTGTTCCCAAGTGCTAGGCTTACTTGGTCGGGCGCGATGTGGTCTCAGGCTGACTGGTCTCATCGCGGACGTGAGCCCTCGTAGCTCAATTGGATAGAGCGCTAGCCTCCGGAGCTAGAGGTTACAG
>CAZIQV010000191.1:0-4577 GCA_964541275.1 uncultured Chitinophagaceae bacterium
GCGGCAACGACGCCGCCGCCATCGGAGCGATGGGCTGTCAGACGCCCCTGACCGGCAACTGGCTCAGTTCGCTGCCACCACCTCCGGCCCGCTCGCCCGCAGACCCGGCCGGCGACCTCCCGGCGATGGCAGGCCGGCTGCGGACAACCCCCGTCGAGTTCACCTTCGTCCGCTACTCAGACGACGACCCGGAACTGGGGCCGCCGCTTTGGAACGTCGTCGATGAACAGTGCCTGCCGGCTGACCTGCGGCACCGACTGGCCGGCAACGGGCTGCGGGTGGGGCTGATTCGCGGGCTGCTCCCACCGAAACTTGCCGCCCGGCTCACGCCGACGGTCGCCGGAGATACCGAGGCGGCCGACAGTCCGCTTGCTGCAGACCGGGCAGTGACGCGGCGGGTCGTCCAGGCCCTCGACGGCCGCGCCAACGAGATTGTGACGACGTCGAAAGTCGCTGAGCTGGTGCTGCTCGAACGCGACAGCCGCACCGCTGCGGCAACGCTCACCGGCCAGACCTACCGGGCTGCGACCGCCGTCATCGACACCCGGGTGACAGCTGCCGCCGATGGCGGGGCGCGATTCACCCTGCGACCGCTGATCCGACACGGCCCGGTCGAGCGGACCTGGATCGGAGACGACGGCGCCTTTCGGCTCGAAGCGGGCCAGCAGCGAACGGTGCTCGACCGACTGGAGATCGAACTGAATCTCCCCGCCGACGGCACCCTGATCATCTCTTGCGCCGGCCCGCCGTCGTCTTCGGTTGGAGACGCCTTCTTCCGCGATCCGCAGGGCCGGCACGACGGCAGTCGGCTGCTGGCCATTCGCCTGCTGGCCCGGACGACCGATCCGATGTTCGCCGCGTCAGCTGCCACTGACTGAGAAGCTGGGAAAGCCGGGCAGGCAAACCGGCTGCCTGTCGTGCGGGTTGGTCGCAACCTTCCTGTTATGCCGATTCTCCATCGACGGGATTGGAAGGACCCGGCCGCTCTCCGCAAACCGGATCGGCCGATCCCCGAATTCGACTGCCGGCACCGGGAACGGATTCCCAACGCCGGCCGACACTGGCCGAGAATCTGCGAGCGGAACCGATGAGCACCACGCCGACCAAAAAGACCGCGACCGGGAAGCACCGGCCCCGAACAACCACCGTTTTCGCTGCCGCCTTTCTCGCCGGCGCCGCGGCTGCCGTCGGCGTGAACCGGGCCTTCGACGTCCACCTCGCCCAATCGGTTCCGCAGGTTGAGAGTGAACCGATCTTCGTCGCCATCCGTTCGCTGCCGAAGGGCTCGCCGGTCACCATTTATGACGTCGCCTTGCAGGAATGGCCCAAGGCGATGCTGCCGGCAACCGCCCTCCGCGCCGGGACCGCTTTTGAGAATCTCGTCCTTCGGCACCCGCTGCAGGCCGGCCAGCCGATCCTGTCGCTGCAACTGGCCCGGGTGACACCAGAGCCGGTCGCCCAACTGGCGATGACGCCGCCAGCGGCCCCGCCGGCACGGGCCGTCGAGTCGATCCCGCAGCCGCCCGCTCCGGCGTTCGTTCCCTACGAGACCGCCGCGCCGATTCCGCTGGCTGAGCCCGCCGCCCCGCCACAGGCCACACCGCCGGCCAAACCATCGCCCGGTGACCTGGCGGTCGCCGACGGACCGAGGGACCCCGAGTCAACGCCGGCTCCTGTGGCGACAGTGGCCGAAGCGGCAGCGCCGGCTCCTGTCGCTCCGTCGACCGACAGCCGACCCGCCGCGACGGCGGTGACCGTCGCCGAGCCTGCGGCCCCGGGGGCTGATCAGCCGGCAGCGACCGCTGCGCCGCCGGCGACCGTGCAGGCTGTCTCGGAGGTCGCCAAGGCTCCCGCGACGACGATGCCGACCCAACGGGAACAGTCACTGCCTGAGGATCAACCGGCGGCAGCGGCCGGGCTGGCCGCGGAAACCGAAGCGATGGCGACCGCTGCGGAGGTCGCCGAGGCCGAGCCTGCCGCCACCGAAACGACTCCGCCCCAGCCGGCAGCCGGGCCGATTGCCGCAGAACCAACCGCGGTCAACTCGACCGTGGCGACAGCCGCGCAGGCTCCGACGACGCCGCGGACGCCCTCGCCCGCCACCCAACCAGCCGCTTCGCAACCGTCTGAAGACAACGTTGAAGGGAACCCGCAGACCGCCGCTGCACCAGCGGCGGTGCCGGCGGAGACCGCAGCGGCGGAACCGATGGCTGGCGACCAGCCGGGCGACGCGGCTGTTCCTTCGGGCGTCGCGGGGATCGCTGCCGCCGGGTCATTGCCGACAGCTGCGCCGCCGACAGACAGCAGCAGTGCTGCCAGCGGCAGTGAGGAACCTGCCGACAACGACCGCCAGCCGGCACCCACACTTGCCGCAACTGCCGCTCCGGCGGCGGCAGCGACGCCAGCCACGACCGAGCCGACCCCGGCCCCGATGGTCGACGAGGCCGAGGCAGTCGCCGCCGCCGATCCGCAGCAGCCAGCCGCGACGGCATCCCCGACGCCGACCCCGGCGGTCGAACCGATCGATGTGACCGCCTCGGTGCTGGCTGAGGCGGCTGCCCGCTCGTCGGCTGAAGACTCGAAAATCGCCGACGATACTGGTGGGAATGCGGCACCGACTGCGGCGGCCGGCGCAGAAAAAACCGCCAAACCGACGCTGGCAGCGGCCCCGAAACCTGCCGCTGCACCGCCAGCGGAGGCCAACCGGCAAGTGATGCGATATCTCGTCGTGCCCGAGCGGATCGCGCTGCAGGTCGATCACGGCTTCACCCGGCAACAGCCACCCTCCGAGCCGCCCTCGCGGCAGCCGTCGCGGGGCAAGGGCGTTCGCCCGCTTCCCCGGGCCGCAACCGCTGCCCAACAGCAGGCCGGGCAGTCGATCACCACCGACACGCGGCGTCAGTCCCCGCAACCCGGCCGAACCAACGCTGAGCAGGTGCGGGCCACCGCCGGGTCGATCCCGCGAACACCAAGCCAACGGCCCCCGCGGAATGCCGCTCCCGAGGAGCAGGTGGCCGCAGCGGCTGCCGAGACCGAAACCGAGGCCGACGAGCCGATCCTGCGATCAATGTTTCCCAACCTCTCGGCCGGCTTGACCGCGATGGGTGAAGAATGGCGGGAATTCCGCCGGTCGATCCGCGAGCCGTCGCCGCGGCAGCCGGCGGCCGCTCCACAGGGAACCCGCAGTCGTCAGCAACGCTCTGCGAGCCGCCCCGTGCCGGCGCGATAGCTGTCCGCGGAACAACCGGCTGCAGCCGCACGCAGATGCAGGCGGCCGAGGGCAATCCGGGGAATACTCGTAGGTGCGGCGGGTTCGTGGGGTTGCCAGGCCGCAGCGAGCGGCGGCAGCCTCGACCCGCGGTCGGCGAGGCGTTTCGACCCGGGCCGGACGACTCCGAAATTCACCGCCGCCGCCTGGCGAGGCCGATGCCGCCGGCAACCGCCATCAGCGCCCCGACGCCGCCAACACCGAGCAGCGCCACCGCGATGCCCTGTCTCAAAAATGTCTGCTGAGCGAACTGTTTCTCGATCACCAGCGGCGGCCGCGAGACCGTGGTGATCGAAAAATGCTCTTTCCAGGCCCGGTAGATCTCGGCATTGGTCTGCCGGGCGACATTTTGCCGAATGCCCTCCGGGTTGACCGGCGGCTCAACCCGTTGGCCGAGCCAGCCTGCCGACCCCCAGCCGACCACGGCGATGAGGCAGCCGGCGAGGAGCACCCCCTGCGAGAACCCCCACCCTGCACGAGGCTCGCCCGGGTCGGCCGCTGCCGGCGGCAGCTGGCTGAGATCCCGCAATTTCGGCACCGCGAGTCGGCTGCCGCAGGCGTCGCAGACAGTCTCGCCCCCCGCTTGACCTGCGCCGACGTCCACGGCGGCACCGCACTGACAATCAAGTCGATATTTTCTCAAGAAATCGCTCCCGTCCCGCTGGCACCGCTCCTGCCTGACCGTCTTTCGGCGACGCCGCCCGCCGCTCCGCGGGCCGCCGCGGCGAGGCATCGGGCGGCGGGAACGCTCCGGGATCTGACCGCCCGCGGGGGCGATCGTCCACCGCGGTCTCCGCTAGAGACGCTGCCGCCGAACTGTTTTACCAGCGGCGACGTCACGACCACTATTTTGCGCCTTGCTTGCCACGGGAAAAGTTGGCTTTTCTGCTGCGGTCGCGGCATACTCTGAGAGCGTCGGTTCCGGCTCCTTTCCCAAGTCTCTTCCCCCCGAAGCTGGACCGGTACCGGGGAGGCGGTGCAAACAGCCCCCCCGGTTTTCCCAGGTCGCCTGAACCCGCCGCGGCCGCAGCTTTTTTCCCCCACTGGACTTGTCCGCGACTTGAATCACACTGACGTCGACGCGAATGATGGTGGCGTCAGATATCGCTGTTGACATCCCTTGAGAATCGATCCCAGCGGTATCCGGCCCCCGCATCACCCGCGAACCGTGACCGGCAGGCCGCCCCCTGCCGGGCGGCAGACAACATCCCGCCCACCGTCGCACCCCCGCTTTCGTTTCTTGGCCCGCAGCACACCGAAGGAGTTCTGCCTTGTACGACTCGCTCTTGGACGAACTTGAAGACGACGT
>CAZIQV010000192.1:0-4569 GCA_964541275.1 uncultured Chitinophagaceae bacterium
GCGTCTCCGGACACCGGCAGCCATGCCGCTGCCTGGAAAGCCGACGCCGAGACACCCGCCGCCGGCGGGCAGAAGAAGTTGACAGGGGCATCGGAGCGTCCTTTGACAATCGTGACATCACCCGAGAGAGACTGCCTGCCGGCCACGTTCATGCGGGCAGCACTGCCCTGCATGACCCGGCCGTCCACTGCTTGGTGCCCCTGAATGTCTCTCCGGATCTCTTGCTTGAACACTTTTAGCGTTATCGGCGGCGACACTGCAAGAACTTCCGCTGCGGCGTTCGGGACAACCTCACCCCCCCAATTTTCCGCGGCTGCTACCGCGGTCTCGGCGTCACTGCCGCCGCCATCCGGGGCCGGGCCTCCGAGGCCACCACGTAGGGGCGCTTGTACTCGGGCATATAGCCCTTGGCACCCCGCACCGTCACCTGCTGGCCGACCATCGGTGCCAGGCTGACGCCGCTTGAGGGTGCCACAAAGGCCAGCACGTTGTTGTTGGCATCAACGATTGCCCAGCGGGGAGCATCGGGGCGGCGGGAAATGACTGTCGCCAGCCGTCCGCTGGTTTCAACGTAGTCCGGCGGTGTCCAGGTGGTTTTGCCATCGGCCGGCTTGCCTCCGGGGAAGACGCCCGGCCTAATCGGGCGGCTCCCGATCCCGCCGAGGCTCGACCAGAGTGAACCGAGCCGCAACGGCGATGGTTCGACCTTGTCGCGGGCGGCGAGGGCGAGATGTCGCCCCTTGATCGTCTCGAACCGAGCCAGCCGGGCGTCGATCGCCTCCGCCCGCAGCCGGTCGGTGCCGGTTGCGGCCCTTGCGGCAGCCACCCGGAGCCGCTCCCGCAGCGGCTCCAACTGCCAGTGCTCCGCCGGCCCAGTCACTGCCAGCGAAAGCGCCAGGTCGATGTCAGAAAGTTCGTCGGCCGGGGCGGCCAAGGGACCGGTTATCGGAGCCGTTGCCGGCTGCGGCGGCGTCAGTTCAAACAGCCCGCTGCCGACCGGCATCCAGTCGGCCAGAAGCCGGTAGGGTCCGCTGATGCCGCCAAGCCTTGCCGGCTCGGCAGCATCCGTTGGCTCGGCGGTTTCGGCCGACGGCAGCTCACCCGCCGCCGCGATCACCTGCGAGAGCGACTCCCCTGCCTCCCGCCAGGCATCGACCGCCTCGCGGGCCCGGGCGATGTTGGCGGCAAGCTCACCCGGGGTATCGGCGGCGGTTGTCGATTCAGCGACGCTCGGTGCCAGTCCGGTCGGCAGGTCGAGATCGGCAAGCTTGGCCCAACGGAACTCACCCGCCGGAGGCGCAATCTTGAGCCAGCGTCCAGCGTGCCGCCCCTCGTCGATCTGCACCTCCGCCAGCACCCGCACCCGCTCGCCCGCCTCCAGCCGCACCTGGGCGACATGCCGGAGGGCATTGATCTGAGAACCGATGCGGGCGACCGCCCCGTCGGTGATCACCACGGCGACACGCGGATCGGTCGCAGCCCCGCGGTCGACATCGGCTTCCCGAAGCCAGCTAAAACTTCCTGGCAGCGGCCGCACCGCACCGTAGCCAGAGGCTGTGACGCTCCAGAGTTCGACTCGTTCGCCCTGAATCAGCCGGACCGTCGGGTAGAAGTCCTCGCCGGGACCGGCCCGCAGGTACGTGTGGGTCGCCGTGATCGAAACGGTCTTGGGAAACTGTCGACCCGCGACCTCCTGATCCGCCGCCAGCCCCCGGGCGGCAACCGTGATCAGGCCGAGCGCGGCCACCAGCAGGCGACTGCTGCGGCGCGGCACCCGTGGCAGATGACTGAGGCGAGCGAACATCGTCGGGAGAATGGCAAGCAGCCCACCCGCTGGCAACGCCAATCGCAAGCCTGCCTCCGGGGCCTTTGAAGCAGCGGTCAACCTCAAAAAAAACGCGTAGACGAGGCTTGGGCTTTCCTCGTCTACGCGCTCGGCGGCGGCCCGGCTCGCGACCAGCCACCGGTTCCCTTGTAGACCAGCCGCGGCAGGGCCTCAAGTCACGAATTCACCAGGCCGCAACGCCGCCGGAAGAAACGGGATTTCGCACCCACCATTCACCCCTTAAGAGGGGTTCTTTGGGTGGGTGACGGCGACAGGGAAGGCTGCATCAACCGGCCCGCCGACCGCCGCTGACAGGGGAAAAACCGCCACGATGCTTCCCTTTGATGAGTCGGCTGAAGCCCCCTGAAGAACATCGGCGGGTTTCCGCATCGCCGATGATGGGATTCCATCACCGCCACGCGGTGGCGGGAAGCTTTCCGAGGTCTGCTAGCACGGACTGCTGGCGGGTGCTGCAATCGCTGTCCAAGCACGCCGCCGCGACGCCGATCACACCGATAAATTCGCTGGAATGCAGGCTCGCCAGAGATCACGCTGCGGCCGGCAGTTTGATGGATCGGGGCACAACGCCCGCCGCCCGCAGACTGGGGCTTTCCGGAGGCGAGGCATCGTTTCAACGGGGCCCCTGAGACCGTGGCAGCGGCCGTTGCACGCGGGTCATCGCCAGCGGTCGGTCGGCCGGTCAAGGACTTCCCGCAACACGAATGCCTGCCGGATGGTGGCGGGGTTTTTGAGCATCGACACCAGGCTTCCGGCAGTCGTGCGAACCGCCGCCTGATCAGGCCGGCTGGCGTCGACAGCGGCAGCCCGCTTGGCACCCCGCGTCGGCTCGAGATCGGCCCAGGGATTTTCCACTTCGCCCTCCGGCAAACGCTCGAGGCCCTGATCGAAGACATCGTGGATGTGCTGCGTCATCTCGCTGTCACCCGACGGTCGGCTTCCGGCGGCGGCGAGCATCGCCGCGACCGGCTCGACGAGCCGCCGCGCGGGCTGCTGAGGCGGCGGCAGCGGCGGCGGCTTGCGGCCGCGGCCGAGAAAGGCGTCGATCTCCGCCTCAAGTGAATCGGCATCGATTTGGGCCGGCAGGTCATCGTCGGCGTCGGGATCGTCGCTCTGCCTGTTGAGGGTGAGACGGCCGCACTCTGGACAGTCCATCAGCGCTGCCGCAGGCGCGGCGAACAGATGGCCGCAGCCGTGGCAGCGACGGACGCCGTTCCGCTGCCGCCCGAACACATCACCGACCTCAATCTCGTCTTCGTCCTCGTCGTCCTCCTCGTCGCGACGGCTCGCAGCCGTCACGCGGCGAAAGACCGAAATCACCTGCGAGACGATCCAGATAAAGACGAACAACGCCGGGAGCAGCGCTTCGAGCCAGTCGAAGCCCGCCGCCAACACAATTGAAAATACGGCCATCGGGCAAGCCTCCGCTTATGATGCCGTCGGTGCCGGGGCCGGCGTCGTGGCGATCGACCGCCGCATGTCAGTGTCGGCCTGCAGGTTCTTCAACCGATAATAGTCGAGAATGCCCAGCTGCCCGCTGGCGAGGGCGTCAGAGGTCGCCTTTGGCACCTCGGCCTCCGCTTCAACCAACGCCGCGCGGCTCTCTTCGATGCCGGCGACCATCTCCTGTTCGCGGGCGACCGCCATCGCCCGGCGGCCCTCAGCCTTGGCCCGGGCGACGCGGGTGTCAGCCTCGGCCTGATCGGCCTGCAGTCTGGCCCCGACGTTCACGCCCACATCGATGTCGGCGATATCGATCGACACGATCTCGAATGCCGTGTTGGCATCGAGCCGCCGACCCAGCACCGTTTTGGAAATGACATCAGGATTCTCGAGCACCTTGCTGTGGGTCTCCGAGGAGCCGATCGCCGAGACGATGCCCTCGCCGACACGGGCAATGATCGTGTCTTCGGTCGCTCCGCCGATCAGCTGGTTGAGGTTGGTCCGGACCGTCACCCGGGCCCGCACCTTCAGCTGGATGCCGTCCTTGGCGATTGCGTCGAGCGTCGTCCGCCCGCTCTTGGTTCCCGGGCAGTCGATCACCTTCGGGTAGACGCTCGTCTGTACCGCCTCGCGGACATTGCGGCCGGCGAGATCGATGGCAGTCGCGAGGGTGAAGTTGAGCTCGCCCATCTTGGCCTTTGACGCGGCGATCAACGCCTGCACGACCAGCGGCACCCGTCCGCCGGCGAGATAGTGGGCCTCGAGGGCCTGCCGGGTGATGCCGCTGGCGTCACCGAGGCCGGCCTGCACCGCCATGATCTTGCTGCGGACGATCACGGTCGGATTGACCTTTTTGAAGCTCATCGCCACCAGGTCGAACAGGCCGATGCCGGCGCTGGAGGCATACGACTGCAGCCAGAGCCGCAGGTAACGGGTCAGAAACCCGAACACGATCAGCAGCAGAACGATGCCGACGATAAGTGCGATCAGACCCGCCATGAGAAACTCCCGATGATTGCTGCCGGCCGACCACCGCAACGGCAAACCGCAGCCCGGCAGGCTGTGGTTCACCGCCACCGCCGCCGAATGCGACGAGCGGCAGACCCGAAAATCCTCACCGAGTGCAGGCGTCGTCCCGGCGGACTTGGCATCGCCAACATGCTCGGGGAGAGGACTGGAACTCTTCCACGGTTCTCTAGAGCCTGTTTGGCCGCCGGTCCCGAGTCAAGTGTCGGCACCGGTCACGTGTCGGCGGGCCTGTCGAGGTCGTCGAATTCAAACTC
>CAZIQV010000193.1:0-4490 GCA_964541275.1 uncultured Chitinophagaceae bacterium
TCAGGAAATCCGGCTCGTCATTAGCGACCTGCGGCCGCTCTACCTGGAGGACCTGGGATGGCTGCCGGGTGTCAAAACGCTGCTCAAAGAGATGGAAAAAGGCACCGGTATCAAAGCCGACCTGCGGGTGACCGGCGCAGAACGCCGGCTTGATCCGGCGACGGAACTCCTCAATCCTTCGCTCCCCCCGCGAGCAAGGCGGAGAAAAGCCCGCAACAGCCCGTAGCCGTCGGGCGTCAGAAAACTCTCTGGATGAAACTGGACGCCGAACACCGGCAGCGTGCGGTGTCGGATCGCCATGATCTCGCGGCTGCCGTCCGGCGCGGCGGCCCAGGCATCGACCACAAACTCCGGCGGGAGCGTCGGGGGATCAATTACCAGGCTATGGTACCGGGTCGCCTCGATGGGCGAGGCGAGCCCGGCAAACAGACCGGCACCAGCGTGCTCAATCTGATCGACCTTGCCGTGCATCAGCTGCTTGGCCCTGACGATCCGGCCGCCGAAGGCCTGGCCGATCGCCTGATGGCCCAGGCAGACCCCGAGAATCGGCATCCGGCCGGCAAACCGCTGCACGGCAGCACACGAAATGCCGGCCTCGTCAGGCGTGCAGGGTCCCGGAGAGATCACCAGAAAGCTCGGCTCACGGGCGGCAATTTCGGCACCGGTGATTCGATCGTTTCGGTGGACCTCGACCGGCAGCTCCGGCGCTATTTCGCCCAATCGCTGGACGAGGTTCCAGGTGAAAGAATCGTAGTTGTCGATCAGCAGGAGCATCAGCCGAGCTATTCCAGCAGGGTCGCGGGGTGGCCTTCCCGATCGACCAGCGGCAGCACCTGCGGCTTGTAGATCGTCGTATAGGCCTCGGCCTGACGGTGGGCGTCGACCGCCTGCTGCGAGGCCCAGTGTTCGACGAGGGTGAAGCGGCGCGGGTCAGCCTGCGAGTGATAGACGTCAAACCGCTCGCAGCCCGGCTCCTGCCGGCTCTTCCGCAGCGCCTCCTCGAGCAGATTTCGCACCGTCGGCACGTCGGCCTCGGCTTTGACCGTCAACAGGATCGTCATCGTGATCATCGAGAGGCTCCTTTCTCAGGCTACTGTAACAACCGCGGCCGCACCCCGACGCAATCCCGCCGGCGGGCCAGCAGCCGCAGGTAGGGTGGCAGAAACTGGGCCCGGTGCGGGTACGAGCCCGGACTGGCGGCGGCGGCCTCGGCCGGCTCCCAGGCGTCCTCGATGCTGAATCCGGCGGCACACAGACCGCCGAGCAGGTCGCCGAGGGGGTGGATGAACTCGGCCGTCCCCCGCTCGCGGAGGCGGGATGGGCCCGCCGGCGGCAGCGGCTGGCGGCGGGCCTGATCGGCGGGGGGCAGGGGATGCAGGAGTTCGTAGCGGCCAGCGGCGTTGGGCTCGAGGCTGCCCTGCAGGCTCGCCGGTGTCTTGTGCTGGCTGATATAGGCAGCGGACGGCCGACAGACCCTGGCGACCTCGGCAAAGAGCCGGCCCAGCCGTGGCAGGTAGCAGCTGCTCACCGGCTGGATCACGAGGTCGTACCGGCGGCCGGCGAGCATGCCGAGGTCATCCATCGAGGTCTGCACCAGTTCCAGATCGAGCCGCCGCTCGCGGGCCACCCGGCGGTCGAGTTCGAGCATTGCCGGCGAGAGATCGACCACTGTCACCCGAGCCCCGGCCGCGGCGTAGAGCGGGCCGTGGCGGCCGCCGCCAGCGGCGAGGCAAAGGACCTCAAGGCCGACGAGGTTCGGCGGCAGCCAGGCCCTGCCGGGCGGGCCTGCCGTCCCCAGCCAGGCCCGGGCATCGGCGAAGGCTGCATCAAGAGCCGGCTGGGCCAGCGGTTCGCCCGCGGCAGCGAGCCGATCCCAGGCCGCGGCGTTGCGGCGAAGAATCGGTTCGTCGGCGTCTGCTGGGAACAAGGCTGCCATAGCCGGCAGGTTACTCCGCCGCCTGCTGCTGCAGGAGCCCCATCCGGTGCATCGCCTCGAGCGGCGGGCCCGGCCGCCACCGCTTGCGGCGGGCGTCGTAGACCGCCGGCACCAGCGTCGGCCGACCGGTCTCGGGGTGCTCGCGGCGGTCGCCGGCCAGCGGCAGTTCAAAGACCTCGCCGCTTTCGCGGCAGACATAATGAATGCTGGGAATATCCTCCGCGGCGACAGCGGGCGGGGGCGGCGGGAAGGCAACCGGAACGACCAGCCAGGCGGCGAGACACAGACCGGCGACTGCCAACCACATTCGGACATCGTTCATCGGGTGCCTCCAGAGGCTTTTGTTTTCACTGACGATCAAACAAGGCGTCGGCGTCGGCAGCGACGGCCGGATCACCCCGGCAGACAACCCCGATGCCATGGTGGTGCATCGCCGGCAGCTGGACATCCTGCGTGTAGGGGCCGCGGCGGAACTTCCGGCTGAAACTTTCGACGTGCCCGTCGACGAAGACGACATTGGCCATCTCGCCGGCATGCCGGAAGTGGGCCACCGGGTCGGTCGTCGAAGGCAGGTCGAACCCGCCGACCTGCTCTCGCAGATCGTAGGGGGCCGCGTAATAGATCATCGCGGCCTCTGCAAACGCGACGGTCCGGGACGATTCCGGCACGTCCTTCATTTGATAGGCGATCTGCTGTGCATGCCTGGTGAGCATGTAGGTGACCGGGTCGTAGGTGTACTGTGATCCCGGCCCCAGTTCGGTGTTGTAGCCAAAGGCGGTCGTCAAGCGGTCTCCGTACTGGGTGGTGCCGACAAGATCCCGCGTAAAGTTGGGACATTGCAGCACCGACTCATCCGACTCGAAAAATGGCCGCAGCGGCCCTGGAGCGGGATCGAAACTCGGGGCGTATTCGTTGGTGGAGTAATCGACCGAACCGAACCAGAACAACGAGGTTCCTCCCGGCGTCCAGCTCCCCCCGACCGTGTTGGCATACCGGGTGTCATCGTCGATTCGCTGGCAACAGAAGCGGCCGTTCCGCGCTGAAACGTAGCCTTGCAGGGCCAGCCCGAGCTGCCGGAGGTTGCTCGAACAGGTGGTCTTCCGGGCCGACTCGCGGGCCGACTGGGCCGCCGGCAGCAGCAGGCCGACGAGCACACCGATGATCGCAATCACCACCAGCAGTTCGATCAGGGAAAAACCGCGGCGGGAATGCTCCGCTGGCACCGCGCAGGCACGAATCGGACGACGTATCGACATCACCATAGGGGCCTCCATGACGGCGCACCGCCCACACGGTTCGCGGGATCGGCGCAGACCATCTCTCGCAATCGATCACCGGCCAGCGTCGGCTGGCCGTTCCCGTCAGGCCGCCCTCGCAGCCTCACGCGAATCCGTCAACGCAGGCAGGTCTTCTGACTCTCAGGCTTCACCGGCCGACGCCTTCTCGCTTGCAGTCAGAGACTGCCGGCAATGGCGTTGATGGTCGACCGGCGGGGTCGAGTTGCTCGCGGCAACCCGGCCTCCTGAATACAGCGGCGGGGCCGTCCCGGAATTGCACCGGCGTTCCCTCTTCACCCGGAGCACCAGTCGGTACAGCGGGCACCTGCGTTGTTGGGGCGGAGTCTATGCCACAAAGCAGGTCTGTCAACGAAGCCACCCGGGGGTACCCGATCGCGGCCCTGCAATCGCCCCGATCGGCAATGTCGAACCAACCGGCAGACTGGCTGCCAAACGAGACCGGTTGGGTCGGTTTGCGCGTCACATTGTGCGGGCTGCGCGGTCGTCGGCCCACCAACCGGCGCGGTGGTTGCAACCGGCAGGCATCCCCCAGCCAGAACACCTAAGTCGTTGGCCAAAAAATACTTAGGGCCGACTCAAGCCCTTTTCCCCCGTCCGCCGATAGCCCCTGTGTCCCCCGGGGCATCACTGTGCCCGTCGGGCAACCAAGGGGGCGGCAGCAACCTGAAGTTCATCGAGTCACGGAATGGCTCGACAGGCCTGCCGCAGAAAAGTTCGTGGATCACACCCTCGGGGTGACAAAACCGCGCGGTCGGGATCGATCATCCTCGCGTGATCCACAAGCAAAGGAGATGTGGCTCGATGAAGCGAATGATGTTTCTCGGTGCACTGGTCATCAGTGCCACCATGTGTAGCCAGTCCTACGGTTTCGAGCTCCTGGATCGGATGCTCGGCCATGGCTGCTGCCAGTCCTGTTGTGATGCGTGTGAGCCGGCCTGCGGTTGCGAGCCGGCTTGCGGTTGTGAGCCTGCTTGCGGTTGCGAGCCGGCCTGTGGTTGTGAGCCCGCTTGTGGTTGTGAGCCGGCCTGCGGTTGCGAGCCTGCTTGCGGCTGTGACGCCGGGTGCACCTCGTGCTGTGGCCGGAAGTGCAAGTCGCACGACTTGTTCGGCGGCCTGCGGGGTCTGTTCGAGCGGTGCAAGCGGCGTCATCATGGCTGCTGCGATAGCTGCTGCGAGCCCGCTTGCGGTTGCGAGCCGGCCTGTGGTTGCGAGCCCGCTTGTGGTTGCGAGCCGGCCTGTGGTTGCGAGCCCGCTTG
>CAZIQV010000194.1:0-4461 GCA_964541275.1 uncultured Chitinophagaceae bacterium
GGTGGGTGTCGCCGTTGGTGCTGATCACGCGGAAGACGCCGTCGGCCACCTCGAGCACCGACACGTCGAAGGTGCCGCCGCCGAGGTCAAAGACCACGATCTTCTCCTGGTTCTTGCTTTCCAGCCCGTAGGCCAACGCCGCCGCGGTCGGCTCGTTGATGATTCGCATCACTTCCAGGCCCGAAATCTGGCCGGCGTCCTTGGTCGCCTGCCGCTGGGCGTCGTTGAAGTAGGCCGGGACGGTGATCACCGCCTTGTTGACCTTGTGGCCCAGGTAGCTCTCGGCCGACTCCTTGAGCGATCGCAGCACCTTGGCTGAAATCTCCGGCGGGGTGAACTCTTTGTCGCCCGCCTTGACTTTGACGTAGTCCTCAGGGCCGCCGACCACCTCGTAGGGCACGATCTTCTCTTCGCTGGCCACCTCATTGTGCCGCCGGCCCATGAACCGCTTGATTGAGTAGATCGTCCGCTTCGGGTTGGTCACCGCCTGTCGGCGGGCGATATCGCCGACGAGGGTTTCCCCCTTGTCGTTGAAGGCAACCACACTCGGAGTGAGCCGATTGCCTTCCTTGTTGGCGATCACCTTGGGCTCTTTGCCCTCCATCACCGCCACAACTGAGTTGGTGGTGCCGAGGTCAATGCCAATGATCTTCTCGCCCTGTTTGGTTGCCATGGTGGGATTCCTCTCGTGAACGAAACTCGGGGGTCCAGGGCCACCGGCCGCCGCCGGGGCGGGCCATCTGCCGCCGCAGCAGCCAGCCCAGCCAAAAAAGCCCGGAATTGTCGGGCCGTGTGACCGCAAAACAAAGTATGCAAAGCCCGTGCCAACACCCAACGAACCGCTCACTGCCGGACCGCGGTCGGCTCTCCCCAGGTAAAGCTGCATATTTACCGGGAAAATCTGGAAGGTAGAGTGTGGGGCGAGGGTCGCCGCAGTGCGTCTGCCTCTTCTCTCCCTGCCATTTTGGCTGTCCCTAAGTCCGCATGGCCACACCCGCACCAACGCCGCGTCGCCGCAAAAAAACCGCCAAGAAGGCCGGCCTTCAGGGGCTGCGGACCCGCATCGACGCGATCGACCGCGACCTCGTCGCGCTGATGAACCAGCGGGCCGAGGTCGCCCGGCAGATCGGCCACCTCAAAGCTGCCAGCGGAGAACTGACCTACGACCCCTCCCGCGAAGAACTCGTGCTCGACCGGGTGGCGTCTGCCAACGACGGCCCGCTGGCCGACGACAGCCTCAAGGCGATCTTTCGCGAACTGATCTCCGGCTCGCGGGCAATCGAACAGCACCTCAGGGTGGCCCACCTGGGCCCGGCTTGGACCTACAGCCATCTCGCAGCCCTGCACCGCTTCGGCAGCGCGGTCGAGTTTGTGCCGGTCTCGAGTATCTCGGCCGCCTTCGAAGAGGTCTTGGCGGGCCACTCGCATTACGGCGTGGTGCCGCTGGAAAACTCGACTGACGGACGGATCGCCGACACTCTCGACAACCTGGCGCGGATGCCGGTGAAAATCTGCGCCGAGGTGCCGCTGCGGATCCACCACACGCTGCTGGCTGCCTGCGAACGGCAGGAGGTTCGCGAGGTCTACAGCCGGCCGCAGGCGTTGTCGCAGTGCCGCAACTGGCTGGCTCGACACCTGCCCGACGCCCAGTTGATCGAGGTGACCAGCACGAGCAAGGCGGCCGAAACGGCAGCCCGGACGCCCCGCGCCGCGGCGATTGCCAGCCGACAGGCGGGGGTCCACTATGGACTTTCGATCCTCGCCGAGGAAATCGAGGATATCGCCGGCAACACCACCCGCTTCGCCGTCATCGGCCATGCCGATGCGAAACGGACTGGCAAGGACAAGACCGCGTTGATGTTTGAAATCGAACACCGGCCCGGCGGCCTCGCCGACGCCCTGGCGATCCCCAAGCGGCAGAAGCTGAACCTGACCTGGATCGAGTCGTTTCCGCTCGCCGGCGAAAAGCGGGGCTACATCTTCTTTGTCGAACTTGAGGGCCACCGGGAAGACCTGCGGGTGCGGCGGGCGATTGCCTCGCTCGAAAAGCGATGCACGCGGGTCGAAATTCTCGGGAGCTATGCTGCGGCCTCGCGTGTCGGCTGATACAACGTCGCCGCGGGCTCCTGCGGCCCCTGTCACTCGTCCTCACCTGATCCGTCCACCATCAGCCCCAGCAAAGGAGCTTCTATGGCCGCTCGCCGCCGTATCGTCGCCGGAAACTGGAAAATGAATCTCGACCACACCGCGGCCGTTGCCCTGACCGCGGCGGTGGCTGACGCCGCTGCCGACTGTGCTGGCGTCGACCTCGTGCTCTGCCCGCCGGCTGTCTACCTCGAGGCGGTCGCCGCGGCCCTGCAACTCGCCGGAGGCGAAAGTCCCTCCGGCGTCACGCTCGGCGGCCAGAACCTGCACGATCAGCCCAAGGGGGCCTTCACCGGCGAGATCGCCCCCGGCATGCTCGTCGACGTCGGCTGCCGCTGGTGCATCATCGGCCACTCTGAGCGGCGGACACTTTTTGGCGAGACCGACCAGACTGTCAACGTCAAAGCCAAGGCGGCTTTGGCAGCCGGTCTGACGCCGATCATCTGCGTTGGCGAGACGCTTGAGGAGCGGGAGCAGGATCGGACCGCAGCGGTCGTCACGGCCCAGATTGACGGCTCGCTGGCCGGCTTCTCAGCCGTTGATCTGGCCGGCACGGTGGTTGCCTATGAACCGGTTTGGGCGATTGGCACCGGCAAGGTGGCGACGCCAGAGCAGGCTCAGGAGGTGCATGCCCTGATCCGCGGCCGGCTGGCCGCCGTCGTCGACGCCGCGACGGCCGCCGGCGTCGTGATTCAGTACGGCGGCAGCGTAAAGCCCGACAACGCCGCGGTACTTGCCGCCCAGCCTGACATCGACGGGGCCCTGGTCGGTGGGGCCAGCCTCAAGGCCGATGATTTCCTGGCGATCGGCAGGCATTTCGCGACGGCCGACTGACTGGTCTCACGTTCGGGATAGGCGACCTGAGTCGCGAGCGGTACATTGAATCTGTCGAGTCGCGAGATTCGCACCCCGCCTTTTTTCCGGAGATTCGATCCTCGATGGTCACGTTCGTCCGTTTCCTGCTCGGCTTTCTCCTCGTCGGCACCTCGCTGTTTCTGATTTTGCTAGTGCTGATCCAGCGGGGCCGTGGTGGCGGCCTGGCCGGCGCCCTCGGCGGCATGGGCGGGCAGAGCGCCTTTGGCACGAAGGCGGGTGACCTGTTCACCAAGATCACCATCGGTGTCGCCACGTTCTGGATCCTGCTGTGCATTCTCTCAATTAATGTTCTCGGCACCCAACAGTCGCTGTTCAGCACGAATCTGGGGACGGCAGCCCCCGAGGCGATTGAAGGTCTCGGCACCACCGAGGCTGAACCCGCCGCGCCGACCGACACCGCACCCGACGCAGCGGGCGAACCCGCTGCTGAGGCTCCGGCAGTCGAGAAGCCGGCTGACACCGCCACCGGGGCAGCCGCCGAGGCGACAGACGCGGCTCCTGACCGGGAGCCCCCAGAGCCAGCATCCGCTCCGGCATCAACACCGGCTGATGCCCCGGCTGACCAGCCCGCTGAATAGCCCGCGGAGGATGCCATGGCCCGCAGCATGACCGGGTGTGGCGAAGGCTTCGCCGACAGCCAGGGTGTTGTCTGCAGGGTCGAAATCCGCAGCGTCAATCACCGCCACTTCAAGTGTGTGATCCGGACCCGCGAGGGCTTTCACCTGCTCGAGCCGAGGCTGGAGACGGCGTTGCGTGAACGGATCAGACGCGGCAGTCTGCAAGTCAGCCTCGAGGTCACCGGCACCGCCGTGCCTAGCGGCCGGCGGCTCGATCGCGAACAGCTCGGAGCGTATTTCGACGATTGGAAGTCGTTCTGTGCTGGCCGCGGGCTGCCGGCTCCGCAGGCCATCGACCCGCTCCTCAGCCTGCCCGGCGTGCTGCAGGAATCCCCGCCTGATACCGCGGCGGTCGAGGCGAGCTGGCCGGTCATTCAATCAGCGGCTGCCGCCGCCCTCGACCAGCTCGATGCGATGCGGCGGGCCGAGGGCGATGCCTTGGTTGCCGACCTCAGCCAGGCCTGCGAGGAGATCGACCGGCTGGTTGCCGTGATCAGGCAGCGGGTGCCTGCGGTGGTGGCAGAGCACCGTGAGCGGCTGTTGGAGCGGGTGGCGAAGGTGCTGGAATCGCACCAGGCAAGCCTGAGTGAAAACGATCTCATCCGCGACGTCGCCCTGCTGGCCGACCGCTCGGACATCTCCGAGGAACTGGTCCGGCTGGAAAGCCATATCGAGCAGTTCCGCAGTTTGCTGGCCGATACCGCCCCCGGCCGCAGCCTCGACTTTTTGGCTCAGGAACTCGGCCGGGAAGCCAACACGATCGGCTCCAAGTCGGTCGACGTCACCATTGCCCACGCGGTGGTCGACCTCAAGTCGCAGATCG
>CAZIQV010000195.1:0-4457 GCA_964541275.1 uncultured Chitinophagaceae bacterium
GCCCTGGCTGGACCAGTACATGCCGATTTCCCCCGCGAAGCGTGCGGCCTCGGCAACGACTCCGCCGGCCTTTGCCTCCGCAAGGTTTGCCTCCGCGAGCCCGCAGCGGACGAGCCGCACGCGGCTGAGCACCGCTCCCGCAAGGCTTATTCCGTCCATCATCGAGTCGGTGAAGTCGGTATCGGTGAGATCGAGTCCGGAGAGGTCGACCCGCCGCAACTCGCACATCAGAAACACCGTTCCATCGAGCCGCGTCTGCCGCAGCGGCATGTCATCGAAACAGACGCGGTGAAACTGCGTCTTGGCGAAGATGGCGTCGCTGAAAGTTGCCCCTTCGAACTCGGCCCAGGCGACCCTGGCACGCGTGAAGTCGGCCGCGGTGAGGTCAGCCCCGCGGAAGACCGTGCGGTTCTGCCGGCTCCCCTGGAAATCCGCCCCCCCGAGCTTGCAGCTCGCGAACGACACGCCCTCGAGCACGGCATCGCCGAAGTCTGCCCGGGAGAGGTCGCAGCCGACGAACTCGGTGGTCGCGAGCGTCTGCCCGCGGCCGCTGAACCGACGAAAATCCGCCTGCTCGAACCGGGCTCCGTCGAGCGTGGCCGTCGCCAACTGTGGCCCGGTGAAGGCGGCGAGTGAGAGGTCGGCCCCGGTGAGATCCGCGTCGGTGAGCACGGCGTCGGTGAGCGTGGACTTGCGGAAGGCGGCGCGGGCAGCCTTCACCGCCACCAGTTCGGCGCCGGTGAGATCGGCGGCCAAGAGCGACGCCCCTTCAAGGTTCGCGCCGCTGAGGTTTGCGTTGAGCAGCCGGCAGCGGTCAAGCGTCGCCCCCGCGAGGTCGCAGCCGGAGAGGTCGGCCCCCTCAAGGTTCGCTCCCTGGAAAAAGGCCCCCTTGAACGACGTGCCCGCGAGCACGAGTCCCCGCATGTCGCAGTCGGGCAGCTTGAAGGCGTCGCACACCGCCGGAAGCTTCGCGCCGCGGAGGTCGCAGCCCGACATCGCTCCGCCCGAAAACCGCGTCCGCGTGAAGTCGGATTTCGAAAGATTCGTGTTGAAGAAGCCGCACTCGGACAGGCTTGCGTTGGTAAAGTCCGCTGCCGTGACCGCTCCGTCGGCAAACCGCAGGCCCGCACAGTCGGCATTGGTGAAATCGGGCCGGTCCAGCATCAATGCGGCGAACAGCCCGTCGCGCATTGTCGCCCGAGCGAACGAGACGGCGGAGCCGCGGCACTCCGTCAGGAGGACGCCGTCGATGATGCAGCCGTGCCACGACGAATTGGAAAGATCACACTCGATCACGGCGGCATTGAGCAGTGAGCACTCCTGAAAATCGGCACCGGCCAACGATGTCTGGGCGAGATTCGTGTCGCGGAATTCAACCCCACGAACCACCGAGCCGGCAAACGATCCCATGGCCAACGAGCAGGTGTCAAAACTGCTGTCGTGCAGGGTCGCCCCGGCAAGCGACACGTCGGCAAACGTCGTGCGGAGAAAACGCGAGCCGGCGACCGTGGCCGCGGCCAGCCCTCCGCCGGTGAACGAGCATTCTTCAAACACGCACCCGGTGAGTCGCGCGTGGGAGAGCGGCACGCTCGTGAACACCACCGTCTGAAAACGACGGCCGTTGATGTCGTGGGTTGCGAGATCGACCTCGTACAGCACGGCGTTGATGATGTCGGCCGTCTGGGCGAGACGCTTGAGAGCCGCGGCAGCTGAGAGTATTTCCATGCGTCGCTCACGAGCCTTGAACCAGGGGAATCGAAGCCCGCCGAACGTCGCAGCCTGCAAATGTCACCTGCACAAGGGACGTGTCCCAGAAGCCCGCCTCGAACAGGCTCGAGCCGTCAAACCGCACATCGACGATCGTGGCCCGGTCGAACGAGGCTCGAAAGAGATTCGCCCCCGTCAGGGTGGCGGCATGGATGCCGCTATCGGCGAAGACGGCGGCAGCGAGGTCGCAGCGGTCGAAGATCGTGCCGTCGAGTGAGCACTCCGAGAAGTCGGCCCGCCGCAGGTTGGCGTCCTGAAAGTCGGCCCGGTCGAGAATCGCCGTCGTCCACGACGCGTCGTCGGCCGTCACGCGGCGCCACTGAGCCCCGGTAAAGTCGGCCGCCTCACGGCCCCGCAGGTTGGGCAGGGTGGCATCGTCGAAGTTCGCGCCGGTACAGACCGCGCCGCCGAAATCAGCCTTGGCAAGGAACGCCCGTGAGAAATCCGCCCCGGCCGCCCGCGCCTCCGCGAAGTTGGGCTGGTCGAGCCGCGCCTCGTGAAACAGGGCACCGGACAAATCAGCACCCGAAAAGTCGGCATGTTGGCCGGTCGTGTTGCTGAAATCGGCGCCGCCGAGCGCGAGGCCGCGCAGGTTCGTGCCACCGATGCGGCAGGCGACGAATCGGGCATCCGCGACGACGGCATCGGTCAGATCGGCCTGGTCGAGCGCGGCTCCGGTGAGGTCGGCACCGGTCAGATCGGCGGCGGTCAGGTCGGCGGCGGTGAAATCCGCGCCGACGAGCCGGGCGTCGCGAAACAGGGCCCCAGCCGCGCTGGCCCCGCGAAACGATACGCCGCCGAGATCGAGGCCAGAGAAGTCGACGCCGCGGATGTCGTATTCGCCAAGGCCGTCCCGGTGAATCGCCTCGAGGTCGAGTGTCTCACCCGGCTTGATGACGCGGCTGACGAGAAAGCCCGGCGGAAACGCCGACTCGACCTCGGCCTGAATCTCCTGTGCCCTCGCCTCGATCTGAGCCGGAATGTTTTCGGCCTCCTCGATAAACTCGATGCTTTCTTCCAGTTGGGCTGCCTGCTTGACCATCAGTTCCCGCATCTCGGCCGGAAGCTCTGCCCCAGCCGACGCGGCCCGCGACCGGAGGTCAGATGCGATCGCGACGATCTCCGACACGTCCACGCCCGGGCTGCCCGCCGCCGCAGCCGGCGTGTCGATCCGCAGCGCGTCGGAGGGGCGAAAACTCGACAGCGCTTCCGGCATGGCGATGCCGCGTGCAGTGAGCTCCGCCTGAATGGCGGCCAGGCCGGTTCCCGCCTGCCCCTCCACATCCCGCAGCGTTGCCTGGGCCAACTCCGCCGCTTTGGCCACTTCCGACTCGACCTCCGCCACGATCCGCGCCTGCTCGGCGGCGCCCGCCGCGATCGCCGCCTCGATCTCGGCCCTCACCGCAGCGGCGTCGGCCGCGGGCGCTGTGGCCTCGTTCTCCTCGGCGAAGAGCATGGCCAGGTAGTGCTGCGGATCGCGGTGTTCCTCGAGCGGTTCGAGGCCGAACGACACGCCGAGAATGTCGAGGAGTTTCGGACTCCGCACCGGCGTGCTGCCCCGCCAAGCGAGCGTCAGTTGACCAGCGTCGGCGTCGATGAACACCGTGTCAAGGACGAGCGGCACTTCCTCGAAGGTCGCCCCCGCATCGACAAGCCGGCCACGGCGGGCCGACGAGAGTGGCATGTCGGCGGGCACCCGCAGGACAAACACCCGCGCCCGCTGCCCCGGCAGCGCCGTCCGCCACTGGGCGTGCTCCGGATGCAGGTGGACCAGTTCCACCGGTTCGTCGCCGCGGAAATAGCCCTCGACCCATTGATCTGGCAGCGTCGCCATCCAAAACCGCTCGTCAAACCGGGGCGGCGTCCACGGCCACCACGAGGCCACGACCGCCTCTCCGGGCATCCCGGCATATTGCCGCCGCTGCGGCCAGTCGGGCGGGATCACGCCAAACCCGGCCGGATCACCCGCCGCACGCCGACCGGTAATGGGCCGATCGGGGAGTTCGAGATTCGGCATCCAGTCGCCTTCGCTGCCGTTCCCGAGTGGATTGGCGGCCAGATTGGCTGCTCCGAACGCATGGGCAAAGGTCAACGGAACGGGGCCGGCTACGTCAGGCGGGCCGGGCCTGTCAAAGAAACGGCTCGTGTCCCAGCGACGGTTGCCGTAGACGGTGATCTCTTTCTGCCAGCCCCCCACGGCCACCCGCACGGGATACCGCTTCACCCCCTGAACAGTCGGTGGCTGGGCCGTGCCGACGACGATGACCTCGCCACAGGGCTTCCAGGGTACGAAGTCGGACGGATACCGCAGGCCGGCCGCCGCGTCGTCATGCGGGGTATCCCCGGTCGGGACAAGTTCCTCGTCCGCAGACAGCACGGCGGGCCCGGACGGTGAAATCGAGAACATGGCCCGGACAAAAAAGGTCGCCGACAACCCAGCCGTATCCGTGTTTGGCGAGCCGCGATGCAGACACCATCCCAAGGCATGTCCGGGCGGTTGCTTGGGGGTGATCTTCATGGCAACGCCCAATCAACCGAGGCTGATGATCGCTGCATTGATCTGCACCCGCGGGCCCTTCATCTTGATGCCACCGGCTCCTTCCAAGGACAATTGCCCCCACGTCAACATGGTGGCCTGGTCAAACCCGCCAAACATCAGTGATCCGGCCGTGGTTTTGCACTGGCCCGTA
>CAZIQV010000196.1:0-4395 GCA_964541275.1 uncultured Chitinophagaceae bacterium
GGACTTCAAGGTGCCCCACATGGGCTGGAACGAGGTTCGCTGGCGGGCGACAAGCGGGCCGGCCGAGGTCTTTTCCCAGACGCAGCCACCATACTTCTACTTTGTGCATGCCTACCATGTCCGGCCGCGGGATCCAGAGGTGATCGCCGCCGAGACCGACTATTGCCGGCCGTTCTGTTCGGCGGTGCAGCGGGGCCGGCTGCTGGCGACCCAGTTCCATCCGGAAAAAAGTCAGGCGAACGGCATGCGACTGCTGCGGTACTTTCTCGAACAGGTTTGACCAACTTTCCCCAAGCTTCACCCAGGGAGGCACGCACCGATGGAACTCTGGCCGGCGATCGATCTGCGGGGCGGATGCTGCGTGCGGCTCCAGCAGGGGGACTACGACCGGGAGACGGTCTTCGGGGCCGATCCGGTTGATACGGTCGGGAGGTTTACCATGGCCGGCTGCCGCCGGCTGCACATCGTTGACCTTGAGGGGGCCAAGGATGGTGCCGCCGTACAGCGAGACCTGGTCATGACGCTGGTTGCCGCTGCCGGCGTCCCATGCCAGGTTGGCGGGGGCATCCGCAGCGCGGAGACGATCGCCGCCTATCTCGAGGCGGGCGTCAGCCGGCTGGTGATCGGCAGCGTGGCGATCGAACAGCCCGCCGAGTTCGCCGCCTGGGCGCGGGCCTTTCCCGACCGACTGGTGCTCGGGCTCGATGCCCGAGACGGCAGGGTTGCCTCGCGCGGCTGGCTCGAGACCAGCTCGCTCGCGGCGGTCGACCTCGCCCGGCAGTCGGGCGAATTGCCTCTGGCCGCGATCGTCTACACCGACATCGCCCGCGACGGCATGCTGCAGGGGCCGAATTTGCCCGCGCTGAGGTCGATGATCGACGTGTCGCCGCATCCGGTGGTCGCCTCCGGAGGGATTTCCGGTCCCGATGATCTCCGGGCGGTCGCGGCCGCCGGCGCGGCTGGCTGCATCGTCGGCCGGGCCCTCTACGACGGCGGGCTCAGCCTGACCGACGCCCTGGCCGCCGCCGGCGAGGCTGCCGACTGACCCAAAGCCGGCCGCCGCAGGCCGTAGAGTTTGCCCCGCCTGCCGGGTGTGGCGGGGATGATTGGAATCCGGCCAAAATTTGTCGCGGTGTTCAACTTTGTCGCGTTGCGGGGTCGAATGGATTACACATCCGGCGGTGCCCGCTTGCCGGAGCGTCTTTAGCCGGTGAGGATCAGCCACGATGGCCACCGATGTCCGTCTCAAGGAGCAGCTTCCCGACCTGACGCAGCGGATCGTCGAGACCTATCGGGAGGTGCCGACGACGAACTATCTCGGCCACTGCCCGCTGCCGAACTACGAGTCGATCATCGCCGCCTGCGAGGATCTCAAGGAGATTCTCTATCCCGGTTACCGGCGGCGGGAAAACCTCCACTTCGGCAACGTCACCTACCACGTCGGCGACCTTGTCGACAGCCTGCACGACAAGCTCACCATCCAGATCGGCCGGGCGTTGCGGCACAGCCTCTCGGCTACCGAGCAGGCGGAGGCCGCGGGCCGGCCGGCTCCGGCGGTGCCCGAGGCCGTGCAGCACTGTGTCGAGGAGGCCGACTTCGAGGCCCTCGGTCAGGCGAAGGCGATCGAATTCCTTGAGCAGATTCCCGCCCTCCGGCGGATGCTCGCCACAGATGTTCAGGCCGCTTACGACGGCGACCCGGCGGTGCGAACCCTCGACGAGGTGATTTTCTGCTATCCGGGTCTCGAGGCGGTCACCATCCATCGCCTTGCCCACCTGCTGCACCGCCTGGCGGTGCCGTTGATTCCTCGGATGATGGCCGAGTGGGCCCACGCCCGCACCGGCATCGACATCCATCCCGGCGCGACGATCGGCGACCACTTCTTCATCGACCACGGTACCGGGGTGGTCATCGGCGAGACCTGCGAGATCGGAAGCCACGTGAAGCTTTATCAGGGCGTCACCCTGGGCGCGGTCTCGTTTCAGACCGATGCCGAGGGACAACTGGTGCGGGGAACCAAGCGGCATCCAACGATCGGCGATCGGGTCGTGATCTACGCCAACGCGACAGTGCTCGGTGGCGGGACGAGGATCGGCCACGACTCGGTGATCGGCAGCAGCGTCTGGATCACGCGGTCGATCGACCCGCACACCACCGTCGTCCTTGAGAAGCCAAAGCTGCGAATGCGGGGCGAGACGCCGGTGTCGGAGGTCGACTACCAGATCTGAATCAGCCGCGACGCTCGGCAGCTCGCAGCCGGGCCCGGGCAACGGTCTCGGCGGCCATCCGGGCGGCGATTGCCTCGTCGCCGGTGGCGGTCTCAGCCTGAAGCCGACCGAGTTCGGCCTTTGCCGCGGCCGGGTCGAGCGTGGCAGAGTCGACGGCACGCTGGGTGATCACCGTGACCCCGGCGGCCGAAACCTCGACAAAGCCCCCCTCGACAAACGTTCGCACCGTCGTGTCGGCACCGGCTCGACCCTCGACTCCCGCCATCCGAACCTCGCCGGAACCGAGCCGGCCGATGAAGGGCGTGTGGCCGGCCGCCACGCCGCGGCTGCCGTCGTCGAGCGGCAGCAGAACCGTCGCTGCCTGCAGGTCGAGCACGGTTTTTTCGGGCGTGACGATCACACACCGCAGCAGGCGTCGGGCGTTGGGGGCGGCCATGGCGTCAGTTTCGTTGTGTGTTGCAGGGACGGGAAAATGCGATGCCGGGAGACGGATGCTTTCGCAGTTGATCAGCCCTTTTCGGCCATCTTCTTGGCCTGGGCCTCAGCCTGCTCGATCGGGCCGACATACATGAATGCCTGCTCCGGCAGGTGGTCCCACTTGCCGTCGGCGATCTCCTCGAACGACCGAATCGTGTCCTCGAGACTCGTGATCTCGCCCGGCTTGCCGGTGAAGACCTCCGCCACCAGAAACGGCTGCGAGAGGAACCGCTCCATTCGCCGAGCCCGGTGGACGATCAGTTTGTCTTCCTCAGAGAGTTCATCGACACCGAGGATCGCGATGATGTCCTGGAGTTCGCGGTACCGCTGGAGGGTTCGCTGAACACGCCGGGCTACGTCGTAGTGCCGGTCCCCGACGTACTGCGGGTCGAGAATCCGGCTCGAACTCGCCAGCGGATCGACCGCCGGATAGATGCCCTTTTCGGAGATTGACCGCTCGAGATAAATGAAGGCGTCGAGGTTGCCGAAGGCCGTCGCCGGGGCCGGGTCGGTCGGGTCGTCGGCCGGCACATAGACCGCCTGCACCGAGGTGATCGCCCCCTTGTCGGTCGAGGTGATCCGCTCCTGCAGCGCCCCCATCTCCGTCGCCAGCGTCGGCTGATAGCCAACCGCGCTTGGCATCCGGCCCAACAAGGCGCTGACCTCGCTGCCGGCTTGCGAGAACCTGAAGATGTTGTCGACAAACAGCAGGGTGTCGGCCCCGGTCGTGTCGCGAAAGAATTCGGCCATCGTCAACGCCGAGAGGGCGACCCGGAGGCGGGCGCCGGGCGGCTCGTTCATCTGGCCGAAGACCATGCAGGTCTGCTCGATGACGTTCCGGCCGGTGTCGCCGATCTTGGCTTCCTGCATCTCCAGCCAGAGGTCGGTGCCCTCCCGGGTCCGCTCGCCGACACCGGCAAACACGGAATAGCCGCCGTGGGCGCTGGCGATGCGGGCGATCAGTTCGGTGAGGATGACCGTCTTTCCGAGCCCGGCACCGCCGAACAGCCCCGCCTTGCCGCCGCGGACGAACGGCGTGAGCAGGTCGATCACTTTGATGCCGGTCTCAAACAGTTCGGTCTTTGTCGAGAGTTCCGAAACCGGCGGTGCCTCGCGGTGAATTGACCAGCGTTCCTCGGTCTCGACCGGACCGCGGTTGTCGATCGGCTCGCCGAGCATGTTGAACACGCGGCCGAGCGTCGCCGTACCGACAGGAACCTTGACCGGTCCGCCGGTGTCGACAACGTCCTGGCCCCGAACGAGCCCGTCGGTCGAGCCGAGGGCGACGCAGCGGACCTTGCCGCCGCCGAGTTGTTGCTGAACCTCGCCGACGAGGTTGATCGTCACCCCCTTCCGCTCGCTGTCGATCCGCACCGCGTTGTAAATGGCCGGAATGCTCGATTCGGGGAATTCAACGTCGAAGGTCGAGCCGATCACCTGGGTGACCTTGCCGACGCTCAGATCTTGGGCGGGTGCTGTTGCCATGACAAAAAAGCCTGCGGGGAAAGCGGAAACGGATGGGCTGGAGGGTGTTATTTCTTCAAGGCTTCGACGCCGCCGAGAATCTCCATGATCTCGCCGGTGATCTGGGTCTGCCGTGCCCGGTTGAACTGGCTGGAAAGGTGCCGGATCAGTCCGGTGGCGTTTTCGGTCGCCCCCTTCATCGCCACCATCCGCGAGACCTGCTCGC
>CAZIQV010000197.1:0-4384 GCA_964541275.1 uncultured Chitinophagaceae bacterium
GAGGCCAAAGCAGCTCGCTCTCGAGCCAACGGTAGCCTTTTCAGACAGAGCCTAGGTTCTTGCAAAAGGCTGCCGCGGCCGCGAACGGCGGCTGACTCAGGCCCGCGTACGGACCGCTACCGCGCGATGCCGACAGTCCCGCTGAGGCTGACGACCTCGGTCTGCTGCAGCGGGCCCCGCGTCGCGGTCAGTTCACCGGTTCGGTCGTAGAGGGCTCGGGCCCGGGCCGAGCCGTTGAAAAACAGCCGTGTGCCGCTGGGCAGCCGATGCTCGAGCCGCGGCCCGATTTCGATGCCGACGGTGCCGGTCGTTTCGGTCTGCCGCAACTGGGTTCGCAGTTCGAACCCGCCGCTCGACTGCTCGCCCTGAAATTCCATCGCCATCCGGCTGGTCCAGCCGGCGGGGCCCGTGAAGACGCTCTCGCGGTCGGCCAAAAATCCGGCGGCGACGTTCAGGAAGGCGAACCGCTGTTCGATCTCGGCCGACATCGAGCCGCTGCCCGCTCGGCTGCTCGGCGGCCCCTTCACCACCAGCTCGACCGGCGGCCAGCCGGCTGCAGCCGCCGCGGCCGTCGGCATCCCCCGGAGGGCCCTGGCGACGGTCGTCCGACCGGGCCGCAGATCGAGGTCAAAGCCGTCGAATTCGACCTTTGCCGGCAGGCCGATGTGTGCCAATTCGTCCGCCCGAACGCTGCCACCGCCGCCGACCGAGCCGCAGGCTGCCAGCAGGCAGAGACATACTCCCAGCGAAACCGCCATCACCACCTCCGCCTCGTCACGAGCGTCACCCTGTTTTCAGCCACCCGCTTTGTCCGGGCGATCCGCCCGGCTCTCGATCGCTGCCAGCCGGCAGGATCACGCGGTCTTTCGTAGTTCCACGATCGGCGGCGGGGCACCGAGTTTCGTGCACCGCAGCACATCGAGCACCCGGGTGGCCACCTCGAGCGCCGCGGCTCCGGCAGCAGCCGAAACCCGAGGGTCGCGGGTGGTGCCGATGCAGCCGAGAAAGTCTTCGTGTTCGCAGGCGATCGCGTTGGCGTCGGGCACCGGGAGGGTCTGGTGGGGCAGGATTTCCTGGAAAAAAGCCTCTTTGGCGACCGCCCGGTCAGCCAGCGGAACGGTCTCGGCCCGGAACGCTCCCGCCGCCACATCCTCCGAGGCGGCGACGACGTCGACCGTCTTGGCGTTGAAGTCGACCCCGACCATGCTTTCGCTGGTCCACAATGACAGCCGCCGGATCAGCGTCGGGTGAATCCGCGAGGCCGTCAGATCGGCGACCAGCCCCGAGCCGAAACAGAGCCTGGCTTTGACCGCGTCCTCGTGGCCACCGGTAGCGATCAGCCCGTCGGCCTCGATTCGCTCCAGCCGGCCCGGCTGCAGCGACAGCACCAGGTCGATGTCGTGGATCATCAGGTCGAAGACCACACCAACATCGAGCGACCGGTAGGTGAACGGCGCGAGCCGGGCTGAATCGATGAACAGCGGCCGGCCGCGCTGCTGCCGGGCGAGTTCCCAGGCCGGGTTGAATCGTTCGACGTGGCCGACGGCGACCGTCCGACCAAACCGGCGGGCGGCGACCACGATCGCCCGGGCCTCCTCGACGCAGGCAGCCAGGGGCTTTTCGATCAGCAGGTCGATGCCCTGCTCCAGCAGCGGGACGGCGATCGCAGCATGGAGGGCCGTTGGCGCCGCCACCACCGCCGCGTCGACACGACCCACCAGGTCGGCCGGATCGCCGCAGGCCTCGCAGCCGTGCGCGGTCGCCACGCTGGCCGCGGCCTCGGCGACCGGATCGCAGACGGCGACAAGCCGACAGTCGTCTCGACCGGCCAACAGCCGGGCATGGATTTTTCCAAGATGGCCGCAGCCGATGACGCCCACGCGAAGCTCACTCATCACCGCCTCCTTCGGGTTGTCCCCGGCCGCCCGCGGCCGGGGAACCTGGATCCGTTCCGGCGGCAGCCAACGCCGCCACCGCCAACGCCGCATTCAACGAATGCCCGCTGCGACACGCCGTGACGTCGGCCCAGATCGGCCGGCCGGCGAGCAGCAGATCGCCGACAACATCGAGCACCTTGTGCCGGGCACACTCGTCGGGCCAGTGCAGTTGATTGTCAATCGGACCGTCCGGCCCAAACACCAGCAGATCCTGCGGGGAGACTGTCAGCCCGCGGCCGGCCGCCTGGAGCCTGCGGGCGTCGGCCTCGGGCAGGAACGTCCGGGCGGCGGCGATGTCGTCGCGGTACCGCTGCGGGGTGATTGCCGCTGCAAAACGCTGCGGCGGAATCGGCCGCCCCGGATAGGCCAGCTCGTAGTCCACCCGCAGCCCGGCTGTCGTCGGCGGTGTCGCCGCGATCCGGCCGGCCCCGTCGGCTGCCTCGATGACGATCGGAGCGGTGATGAGGATTGGTGAGATCGGCAGGTCGAGCGGTTCGCTCCCGGCCCGGTCGATCGCCTCGACATACGCGGCAGCGGACCCGTCGAGACCGGGCAGTTCAGCCGCCGTCAGCCCGATTTCGCAACAGTCGATGCCGAGCCCGGCAAGCCCGCTGAGCACATGTTCGACCATCTCGACGACAACCGCCCCGGCGGCGAGATTGGTGCGACTCGCAGCATCGACCCGATGGCCGAGGGTGGCCGGAACCCGGACGCCGCCGAGGTCATCGCGAACAAAGACGATCCCCGTTCCGGCCCCACTCGGCCGCAGTTCAACCCGGTTTTCCCGTCCGCTCCAATACCCGCGACCGTTGATGACGGCCGGCCGGCGAAGCGTCTGCTGGGGCCGGCAACTCCCCGGGAACGCCGGGTTGGCGGTGGTGTCGGTCGCCATGCCCGGTGCAACAGTCACAGAGAAAATCCGACGGGGGAGGAAAACGAAACGCTGAGGGACTTCCCTCGGCCAGCGTGCGGCGGACGACGCCGCCGCACGCGGCGGGGAAACGCAGGCAGGAACGTCGGAGGCTCAGCGGCTCACCGGCTGCCGGCCGGGAGCAGTGGCCACCGGACCGGTGTTGAGCATCCGCAACACGTCGGGCGTGATGTCGATCGTCGGGTCGTAGTAGACCAGCGGCTTGGTGATGCCGCGGAGCACCTGGTTGCGGTCACCGGAGTCGACCGGATCGCCGTCGAAGCGATGAACGACAGCGATCCCGTGTTCCCGGGCGAACTGGGCGACGGCCTGCTGGATCTCGCCGAAGACTTCGTGATAGACGGCCGCCTCGCGGTCCATGAAGTCTTTCTTCTGCAGTTGTGCGGTCACGTTGAACTCGCCCTGGGCTTTGGCGATCTCAGCCTCGAGCTTCTTGAATTCAGGCGTGCCGGGGTTGAATCCCTTCAACTGCTCGACGAGGCCGTTGATGCGGTCCCGTTCCGCCTTGAGGCCATTCTCGGCGGCCATCACCTCATCCCGCATCTTTTCCATCGAGTTCTTGAACCGGGCGTGGTTCTTGAAGATGTAACCGATGTCAATAACCGCCTGGTGGGTGGCCGGCGGGCGGCCCTGGGCGTGGGCTGTCGCTGCGGGCAGGGCGGCGACCGCTCCGACGAGCAGGCAGATCACGCTTCCATAGTTGGCCAGATGTCGCTTCACGGGATGCACTCCTTGCATGGGTCTCACGGGGTTTCCGCCGGTCGCCGGACACTCGTCCGGCACACTGTTTCGGTCACTGCCTGCGACCGCGTGGCGGGACTATGGCGATCGTGCCAGCCTGGCTCAAGAGCAATCGATGCCGGAAACCAGCGGCGACAGGTCGCTGGAGCACCGGTTCAGCGGCGGTCGTTCGCACCGGGCGGCCCGCGGGATGGGCATGCCGCCTGGGCGGGCAGCCAGGCTCCGCTACCGCGGGTCACCGAGCGTGACGGTCAGGGTCTTTTCCATGCCGTCCCGGGTGACGACCACCGGCACCGCCTCGCCGGCCTTGTGCTTGCGGAGGGCGCTGTCAAAGTCCTCGAGGCCGGTGATTGCGCTGTCGCCGAGACGGATGATCACATCGCCGCCCTGGAGACCGCCCTGAGCCGCCGGCGAGCCCTTCGAGACACCGGTGATGGCATAGCCGCCGCCCGGTTTGGCAAAGTCGGGGATGCTGCCAAAGTAGGGCCGATCGCCGCCGCCGCCGAGAAATTTCTTGCTGGCCACTTCAACGTAGCCGGGGGGCTCGGGGGCCTTGGCAAGATCGCGGATGATCGCCGCGATGAACCGGCTGATCCGAACCATGCCCTCGTAATTGATTTTCTCGGCGGTATCGCTCGGCCGGTGATAGTCGGCATGCGAGCCGGTGAAGACGTGCAGCACCGGGATCTTGCGGGCGTAGAAGCTGCTGTGGTCGCTCGGCCCGAAGCCGCCGGGCTCTTTGGCCAGGGTAAAGCCGGCTGCCTCGGCGAGCCGG
>CAZIQV010000198.1:0-4258 GCA_964541275.1 uncultured Chitinophagaceae bacterium
GCCGGCCTGGCCCGGGCGCTGGCCCTCGACCCGCAGCTGATTCTCTATGACGAGCCGACGACCGGCCTCGACCCGATCATGAGCGACGTCATCAACGAGCTGATTCTGCGGGTCCGGCAGCGGCCCCGGACAACCAGCGTGGTGGTGACCCACGACATGCGGACCGCCCACAAAGTGGCTGACCGGATCGTGATGCTCTACCCACTCAGCCGGCTCGAGCCCGACGAGCCGCAGATCATCTTCAGCGGGACGCCGGCGGAGCTTGACGGATCGGCCGATCCCCGGGTGCGGCAGTTTGTCGAGGGCCGGGCCGGCCACCGGCTCGATGAACTCCGCGAGGAACAGGCCCGCGGGCAAGCCTGGCAGGCGGCCGCCCCTCGCGATCCGGAAACGGTGTCGTCAACTCCACAGGAGGACTCCCCATGAACGACCGCGTGATTCAGTTCCGGGTCGGTGTGATGGTCCTGGCAACGGCGATCATCGCCGGCATCCTTATCGTGCTCTTCGGCGACCTGCCCAGCCTCGTGCAGTCAACCTACGAACTGCGAATGAATTTCTCCGACGCTCGCGGTGTCTCCGCCGGCACCCCGGTCCGCAAAAACGGCATTCTCGTCGGCCGCGTCAGCTCCGTGATGCTCGACGAACGCGGGGGCGTGAGCGTCGTGGCCGACATCGACTCCTATGTACCGGTCTACCGCGACGAAACCCCGAAGGTTGCCAGCACGATTCTCGGCGATGCCGAGATTGAACTGGTGGCCGGCCGGATCGTGCCGCCCCGTCAGCCAGTGGCCAGCGACGAAGTCCTCCGGGGCTCGGTCTCGAAAGACCCCTTGTCGGCTTTCGCAACCCTCGAGCCGAAGGTGACCGCGTCGCTTGAGTCACTCACCCGGGCCAGCGATGCCGTCGCGGCCCTGTCGACAAATCTTGAGAAGATGTTCGTCAAGGACGAGATCCAACTCGACAAGACCGCCAAGAAGCTCGACACCGCCCTCGACACCTTCACGCTGACGATGAACAACGTCAACGACATCGTCGGTGACGCGGAGGCCCGGCAGCGGCTGAAAGACTCGATCTACGCCCTGCCCGACGTGCTCGTCGACCTCCGCGAGTCGGTCGGCGGCATCAGTTCAACCATCGAGGCTGCCGACCGCAACCTGCAGAACCTCGAAGGCCTCTCAAAGCCGCTCGGGGAACGGGGTGCGTCGATGGTCCAGGGAATCGACCGGGCGATCGGCCGCCTTGACAGCGTGCTGGTGCAGGCGGCCACCTTCACCCAGGCGCTGAACGAGTCGGAAGGGACCCTCGGCAAGCTGGTCCGCGATCCGCAGGTCTACAACGACCTCGCCCAGGCGGCTGGCAACGTCAACCGGCTGACCCAGGACCTGCGGCCGATCATCGATGACGTGCGGGTGTTCACCGACAAGATTGCCCGGCATCCCGAGCAGCTCGGTGTTCGCGGGGCTCTCGACCGGCGACCGGGCTTGAAATGAAACCCCGTCCGGAACGGCCAATTCAGCGTGGGACGCTCGTCCGTCGGTGGTTCACCGCTGCTCGGAGTCGCCCGCCTGATCAGTTGAAACCGGCAGCGATTCCGGCGGCCGCACACCGGCCACCTGATCGAAGCTGATTCCCCGCAGCCGGTTGCCATACCGCTGCGTCAGCCACGGCATCGCCTGCTCGATCGTGTCGGGCTGCAGCAGCACGAGATCGCCCGGCTCGACCGCATCGAGCACCCGGGACGCCGCCGCAGCCCAGTTACCCCCCGGCTCGACAAGCACCCGGCGGTCGGCCGGTTCGGTCCGGCGAATGCCCGCTTCGATCAGCCCGGTGATTTCACCGGGCGACCGACCCCGGCGATAGGCATCCTCATAGATCACCACCCGACCAAAGGTGCGCCCGAGCAGTTCTCCCTGCCGCCGCAGATCCTCGTCGCGGCGGTCACCCGCGGCAGAATAGACCGCCGTGCGGCGGGGATGCGGCAGCGTGGCGAGGGTGCGGCAGATCTGCTCAAGCGAGGGCACGTTGTGGCCATAGTCGACCACCACTGTAGCCCCGTCGAGATCGAGCAGATTGAAGCGACCGGGGCTGCCGAGCGTCCCGCCGGAAAAATCCTCCAGGCCCAGCCGCACCAGTTCCAGCGGCACTCCCAGGCTCCAGGCAGCCGCCGCGGCGGCGAGCGCATTCTCGACCTGAAAGGCGACGAGGCCGCCATGCACCAGCGGCACCCGAGCGAGGCTGGCAAGCCGGGTCTCCCGCGGGCCATCACAGAGGACCATCCAGCCATCGCGGATCGTCGCGGCCAGCCCGCCGGCCAGCAGATGGCTGCGGAGTACCGGGTGCTCGGGGTCGATCGCAAAGTAGACGACCCGGCCCCGGCACCAGCGGTTCATCTCGACGACGAGCGGGTCGGCGGCGTTGAGCACCGCGGTGCCGCTGGGCCGCACGGCGGCGACGATTGCTCCCTTGACCCAGGCAAGCTGTTCGGGAGTGTCGATTTCATGCAGACCGAGGTGGTCGCCCGAGGCGATGTTGGTCACCACGGCGACATCGCAGGCATCGAAACCGCAGCCCTCGCGGAGGATGCCGCCCCGGGCGGTCTCGAGCACGGCGGTCGTCACCACCGGCTGGGCCAGCACCCGCCGGGCACTGCCGGGGCCGCTGCAGTCGCCGCTGTCAAGCTGCCGGTCAGCCACCCAGACCCCCTCGGTGCAGGCCATGCCGACGGTCGCTCCACCGGTGGTCGCCAGATGGGCCAGCAGCCTGGTCACGGTCGTCTTGCCATTGGTACCGGTTACCGCCGCGACCGGCACCCGGCCGTCTTCGGCGGCGGGAAAGAGCATGTCGACAATCGCCGCCCCGACGTCGCGGCCCTTCCCGCTGGTGGGCTCCAGATGCATTCGGAGACCGGGGCAGGCGTTGACTTCGACGACGCCCCCCTGCCGTCCGTCCAGAGGCTGATCAATGCGGGCAGCCAGCAGGTCGATCCCGGCGATGTCGAGCCCGACCACCCGGGCCGCCTCCACCGCGAGCTGGGCAAGCTCCGGAATCACCTCGTCGGTGACATCCTCGGCCGTGCCGCCGGTGCTGAGGTTGGCGTTCCGCCTGAGCAGCACCTGCTGCCCGGCCGCCGGCACCGCAGCGATCGAAACGCCCTGCTCGGCGAGGATCGCCTCGGCCACCGCGTCGAGCGGGATCGGCGAGAGGCTGCCGGCATGGTCGGCACACCGCCGGGGATCGGCATTGATCCGGGCCACCAGTTCGCCGACGGTCGCGTTCCCGTCACCGACGACCGTCGGCGGACAGCGACGGGCGGCCGCCACCAGTTTGTTCCCGACGACGAGCAGCCGGTAATCGTCACCCGCCAGGCATTGCTCGACGATCACATCGCCGGCGGCGGCGGCGACGGCATAGGCCCGGCGCACCTCGGCCTCGGTCCTCATCCCGACGGAGACCCCCCGCCCCTGATTGCCGCACTGCGGCTTCACCACCACCGGCAGGCCGAGTTCACCGGCCGCCTGCCAGGCATCGTCGGCCGAGACGACCGGACGTCCGGCGGCGACCGGAATGCCCGCTTCGGCGAGGAGCTGCCGGGTCAGCTCCTTGTCCTGCGCGATCGACTCGGCAATCGCCGAGGTGCCATCAGTCTCTGCCGCCAGAATTCGTCGCTGCCGCGCCCCGATGCCCAGCCGCACCAGCGAGCCTTGGTTGAGCCGCCGCACCGGGATCTCACGGCGGCGGGCCGCCTCGACGATCGACCGGGTGCTCGGTCCGAGCTGCTCTGCAAGCAATTCCGTTTGCAACCCGCGGACGGTCTGCGGCACGTCGAACGTCTGGCCGGCGATGGCGGCCCGCAACAGGCGATCGGCGGCATTCAGGCAGGCAATCGCAAACCGCTCTTGCTGGTATTCGATGACGACGTTGTAGACCCCGCGGGTTTTGGTCTCGCGGGCCCGGCCGTAGCCCACCGGAGTGCCGGCCAGGGTCTGGAGTTCGAGCGTCACGTGCTCGAGGATGTGGCCCATCCATGTTCCCGTCTGCAGCCGCTGGAAGAACCCGCCCCGCTCACCGATCGAACAGCGGTGCTCGATCATGCTCGGCAACCAGGCGGTCAGCCGGTCGTTGAAACCCGGAAGCAGATGCGAGGGAAAGTCTTCGAGCCAGCCGAGGTCAACGCGAACTTCGAGCACCGGAAACCGGGCCCACTGATTCGGTCCGCGAAGGACCTTGATCGAGACGATTTTCATGGGCGGATCGGAGG
>CAZIQV010000199.1:0-4256 GCA_964541275.1 uncultured Chitinophagaceae bacterium
AACAGGGCGGCCAACAGGGCGGTCAGCAGGGCGGCCAGCAGGGCTTCTGCTGGGTGGCCAGAGAGGTCTACGGCGTCGACTCGTTGCGTTGGCTGGTGTTTCGCGAGTGGCTGCTGAATGAGGCTCCTGTCTGGTTTCGCGACCTGTACATCGCCCACGGGCAGGACTTTGCGGCTTGGCTCCGAGACAAGCCTCTCGCAAAGACGCTCGTCCGCATGACAATGGACCAGATTCTGTCCTCTCGGCAGCAGACTCCGACGACCCCATGAGCAAGACCGGCGTCATCCTCGTCGCCGCGGGTCGGAGCAGCCGGTTCGCCGACGCCCACTACAAAAAGCCCTTTGCGCCGCTGGCGGGGCGGGCCGTCTGGCTGCATGCGGCAGAAAAATTCCTCGACCGCGATGACATCGCCCAGTTGGTCGTGGTGATCGCGCCGGAGGACCGCGAAATGTTCCTCGACAAGTTTGGTGCGAACCTCGCCATCTTGGGAATCGCCTTGGCCGAGGGGGGCGGTCAGCGGGCCACCTCGGTGCGAAACGGCATGGCGAAACTCGCTTCCGACATCGATCTGGTGGCAATCCACGATGCGGCCCGACCCTGTCTGGCAGGGCGGTGGATCGACGAGGTGCTGGCCACCGCAAGGCGGACCGGGGCGGCCATGCTGGCGACCCCCGTGACGGCAACGCTGAAACGCTGCGACGAAAACCGACTGGTCACTGCCACGGTCGATCGCAGTGGTCTCTGGGAGGCCCAGACGCCACAGGTTTTTTCCCGCCAACTCCTCACGGAGGCGTTCGCCGCGAACGCCTCCGACACCGCGACCGACGAGGCCCACCTGATTCAAGCCGCCGGCCACCCGGTGACCGTCGTCCCCGGCTCGCCACTCAACCTGAAAATCACGACTCGCGATGACCTGCGGCTCGCCGAACAGGTGCTCAAAGTCCTGCCGAAACCGAGCCTCGGCGGCCCTGCCCACCCCTTCGCCGACGACGATCGCTGGCGGTAGTTCTCTCGCTCCCAACTCCGCGGTCCCTCATGCCCTCCGATCTGCTCACCGACCTCACCAACCGTGGCCTCGTGCACCAGAGCACCGATGGGGCCGCCCTCCGGGATTGGCTGGCGACGGCAGGCCGGCGGATCTACGCCGGCTTCGACCCGACCGCCGACAGCCTGCATGTCGGTCACCTGGTGGCGATCATGCTGCTCCGACGGGTCGCCGCCGCAGGCCACGAACCGATTGCCCTGATCGGGGGCGCCACCGGAATGATCGGCGACCCCAGCGGCCGCAGCGAGGAACGCAACCTGCTCGCGGCCGCGACGCTGCAGGCCAACATCACCGCCGTCGAGGCTCAGATCAGAAGGCTGCTCGAATCGGTCGGTCAGCCGGTCCACGTGGTCAACAACGCCGACTGGATGCGGGGCGTCGGCTACCTCGAGTTTCTGCGAGATGTCGGCAAACATGTGTCGCTGTCACAGATGCTCGCGAAAGATTCCGTCAAGAGCCGACTCGACCGCGACGGCGGGCTTTCCTACACCGAATTCAGCTACATGCTGCTGCAGGCCTGGGACTTCGTGCACCTCGCCGACAGCCACGACTGTCGGGTACAGATCGGCGGCAGCGATCAGTGGGGCAACATCACCGCCGGTATCGAACTCGGCCGCCGGCTGCGGTCGCTGGAGTTTCACGGCATCACCTGCCCGCTGCTGACCAAGTCAGACGGCACCAAGATGGGCAAGACCGCCAGCGGAGCGGTCTGGCTCGACCCGGCCCGCACCAGCCCCTACCGGTTTTATCAGTATTGGATCAACCTCGACGATCAGGATGCAGGAACGTGCCTGGAACGGCTGACGGAACTGCCGCTGGACGCCTGTCACGAACTGGCGGCCGAGCGGGCGGCGAACCCGGCCGGCCGGGCCACCCAACGCCGTCTGGCCGAGGAACTGACCCGGCTGGTCCACGGCTCGGACGGCCTGCAGGCCGCTGAGCAGGCAACCGCGGTGTTTTTCGGAGCTGAAATCGAAAGCCTCGACGACGCGACGCTGGCCGAGATTTTCGCCGACGTTCCCAGCCATGATTTCCCCCGCCAGCAGCTTGAGGGAGAGGGACTCGCCCTCACAACGGCCCTCGCTGAGACCGGCCTGGCAGCGAGCCGCTCGGCGGCCCGCCGCACGATTGCGCAGGGAGGAGCTTCGCTGAACAACCGCCGCGTCACCGACCCCGCCTACCGCATCACCGGAACCGATCTCGGCGGCCGGTCGCTTCTGGTGCTGCGTTCGGGCAAGAAGTCCTACGCTGTCGCCAGATTTCACAGCACCGGACCCTGAGCTTTGAAATTTTTGGACTGTTCTTCCCCGCGCCGCCTCCCCGCCGCGCATCGTGAACCGACCGCCGGCGAAAACCCTTCCGGCGTCACCAAGCCCGGTGAAGCAGCCGCGGACGGTGGCCGCGACCTGCCGGGGCTCGCCCGCCACACCCGAGAGACCACGGCATGAGCATGCGAAAAATTCTGTTGCCCTCTGTTTTCCTGCTTACCTGGGGATGCCTCCTGTTACGCGATCGCCAGGTCGCTGCCGCCGCTGATCCGCCGGCCCCACCACGAACCCAGGTGACCCTGGAAGGCCGGCTGATCGCCGGCTTGCGAGCCGTCCGCCCCGACGACATCACCTATTGCGAGCGGGTCGCCAAGGCCGCCCGAATCGGCCACTTACCGGCCAAACTGGTCGACAAGACCTACTTCTGGGCGATCGGTCGCGGCAGCGACTACCCCTTTCCCGCCTTCGCCCGGGCACTTGAAATCCAGTGTCAGCGGCTCGGAATCGCCTGGCCCTGAGCAGGACTTCGCGGTTCACGTCTGTCGGGCAGCAGTTCCTGAGGGCCGGCGGAAAGTTTCAGCACCGCATACCCGTCGTTGGCGTAGACCGGTGGAATGCGGACATTCGACTCGGCCACGTCAGCTCGCGGAGCCAGAACATAATCGGCCTGGTACCGCCGGGCGACCTCCGCCAGCCGCTCCCTCCCGAGACTCACCGTGCTGCGGGCCATCCCCCGGAGGCTCCCGGAGTCCGAGAAACAGTCGAGGATTCGTTGCCGCCAGGCGATGATGCCCTCGGGGTCCTGGGGAATGTTCTTCCAGGCGACGACCTCCGGCCGCTCGGCCCGCCAGATGAAACTCGCCGCGGACCGAGGCGTGAGAAACCGGGCGTCAGCCGGCGTATGCCGGGTGATCCAGTCGCAGACCTCGACCCAGTCCGCCGCCGCGACATGCTTATCGCTGCGGGCGGCGAGTTGGCGGCCGGGAAGCGGCCAGTGGCCGGTCTGGTCGACGGCGTCGCCCACCAGCAGCACGGCCAACCCCGCCTGCAGACCCCGCCGCCAGCAGCCCGGGATCGGACCGCCGGTCGACAGCGGACAGAGGGCGGCGACCGCGAAAACGGCGAGTCCCAAGGGCAGCAGCCCGTCAGCCAGCCGGAACCAGTAGTACCGCAGGAGCCGCCAGCTGAGTTCCGGCGCGACTGCCTCGCCGAGCCCGATCAGCCAGCCCGTCGCCGAGACCGCGAGGCTCGCAAGGGTGAGGGTGATGACCCGGCGATACGGCGGTGAACCCGGGAGCACCGCAGCGACGGCGGCCCAGAGCAACACAGCGAGAAGATGCCGGGTCACAAGCCCCTCGGCAAACGTCCGCGGCAGCAGATGATGCGGGAGGCGGTCGACAACGTAGATGCGGGCCGCCTCGGCAGTGACAGCGGCGGGCACACCCGCGGTGAGCATGACCGCCGGCACCAGGCCGACGGCGGCCAGGGCGACGCCCCCCGCGGTCCCGGCGACCACGGCCAGCTGCGACAAGCCGCCTCGGGGAGCCGCGGGGGCCTTCCCCCGCGCCGCAGCCCACCGCTCAGCGGCGGCGGTCGGGACAATCACAATCATCATCCAGCCGCCGACGAGGGGATGAAAGGCCGCCGCGGCCCCGGCAAACAGCCAGGACGCCAACCAGCGACCGCGGGCCGCTTCGCCCCAAGCGGCCAACACGGCTGCCCAGGCGAACACCTTCGCCTCGCAACCACCGATCAGCCACTCCCCGGCCATCGTTGTCGAACGGATCGCCAGCGAGAATACCACTGCCGCCAGCAGTCGCCGCCAGCCGGCGGGCAGCACCGCCGCAGCCGCATAACGAAAGCCGGCCGCCAGGAGGAACCAGCCGGCCCAGCGGCCGATCCAGGCGGCTGTCGAAAGCGGGACGGCCGCCGCCAGCGGCGCG
>CAZIQV010000200.1:0-4194 GCA_964541275.1 uncultured Chitinophagaceae bacterium
CTTCCACCCTGGCCTTGGCGATCAGCTTGACCTGGTCGGGCGCAAGCAGATTGGGCCGGATCTTCCAGGCGGCAGCCGTCTCGCCGGCTCGCACGCCCGATTCCACCCGGCCGTCATCGAGCACGAACTGCACCATCCGGTAACGGTCGTCGATCTTCAGCGAGGGATCGAGCAGGTGGGCCAACAGCTCGCGGCCCCGCAGTTTTCTGACACTCTCAGCCAGATTCGGCCCCAGGTTCACCCCGTGGCCCGCAGCGACATGGCACTGGGTGCACTGGGCCTTGGCAAAGGCGTGCAGGCCGCGGGCAAGAACCTGCTCGTCACGGGTTGTCACAACCTTGGGAAAATCCTCGAGCCTCCAGGCCTTCACGATCGTCGGCCGGCAGGCTTCCAGCAGCCGTTCGGCCTCGGCCGCGTCGCGGGCGACGACCATCGTGCCGTTCATCACGATCCAGTGGCCGGGGAAGGTGCAGACGTAAGGATAGACGCCCGGCTCGGTTGGAGCCTCAAACCGCAGCACATGCACCAGCGACGTGCGGGTCGGCCCGATCATCGGCGTGGCCGCGAGGATCAGATCCTGCTTGCCTGCCGGGATGAAGTCGCTGGTCGCATTCTTCGGATCGCGGGCCATCTCGTTGGCCGCCATTCCGACCTCGGCCAGTGTTCCCGGCCGGACGAGCACCAGGTTGTGGTCGGTCGCGTCAGGATTGGTGAAGACCAGCTTGACCGGCTGGCCGGGCCGCACGCTGAACTGCCGGTTGCTGAAAAGCATCCGTTCCGGTTCGCAGGAAATCCGCACTTCGACTGTTTCGGCCTGGCGGTCGAAGGCGAGATCCTTGCCCCGGGCCCGGGGCTCGCGAATTTCCAGCGACCGGCGGGCCAGCTTCAGGAGGCCCGGCACCGGACTGGCGGGGTCGCCCTGCCAATGCCGCTTCAGCGGGGCCGATTCGAGCGCACCGACCGCGGCATAGGCGAGGTGGCCGCCGAGGGGCCGCCGGAAGATGCCGACGACCGCCTCGAGGGCCTCGGGCGTGCCGATCCAACTCGCGGCAATCGCCGCCTCGAGCCGGACCAGGCCCGACTCGTCGGCCGCGGCCCGGGCGAGCACCTCGTGCCGGTCGGGGAGCGACTCATGCCAGAACCGCAGCTGCCGGATCGCCGCGGCCCGGGCATGGTGATCGTCACTGGCGGCAAGTTCGACAAGCAGTTCCGGCCGCACCTCGCCGACTGTCGAGAGGGCCGCCAGCGCTTCGGCCTGCCGCCGGAGCCGCTGGGGATCGTCGGGGTCAAGACCGCTCAGCCAGCCGTCGATCGCCGCGGCGGCCTTGGCCTGTTCACGGCCGGCGAGTTCGCGGGTGGCGAGATAGCGAATCCGAAATTCACGATGGCCGAGCAGCGTCGCCAGGTCGGCCTCCGCCACTCCGGCAATCTCAGGGAGATCGGCGACCCGGCCCGACTTCGCCGTCACCCGCCAGATCCGGCCCGATCCACGATCGCGACGGCTGTCTCGCAGCGAATACTGCGCGTGCCCCTTCACCGGGTTGTACCAGTCGACCACATAGAGTGCCCCGCGGGGCCCAAAGTGGAGATCGACCGGAATGAAGCTGAGGTTGGTCGAGAAGATCAAGTCGCTGACGTACTGCTCGTTGTAGCCGAAGGCATTTTCAGCCCAGCGGTGAATCTCAATCCGGTTGGTCGGCTTGTAGCGGGCCTTGATGAAGCCGCCCTGCAACTCCCGGGGAAAGCCCGGGACATCGACGAAGGCCTGGCCGCAGGTGCCGGAGTAGGCCTGCAGGCCCACGGGGCGGGCATGCTGCCCGGGATAGGGCGGATCGAGCGCGTGGAAGGCCTCGGCGAAGATCGGATGGCTGGCCACATGGTTGCCCCAGGGGTCGAAGGTGACCCCCCAGGGATTGGTGCTCGGGTAGGTGCCCAGCGAGGTCAGCCGGTGAATCCGCGGCTCGTAGCGGAACCAGCCGCTGTTCTGCTGCCGGACGGGGCCGTACGGGGTCTCGACCTGGCTGTGGTGAAAGATCGACTCGCGAAACAACAGCGCTCCGTCGGGGGTCCAGATGAAGTCGTGCAGCGAATGGTGCGAGTCTTCCGTGCCAAAGCCCGAAAGCAGCACGTCGTGGACATCGGCCCGGTCGTCGCCGTCGGTGTCGGCCAGAAAGGTGAGGTTGGGCTGCTCCGAGACGTAGACCCCGCCGTCGCCAAACTCAAATGACAGCGGCACGTGGAGGTCGTCGGCAAACACCTTGGACGTGTCGGCCCGGCCGTCGCCGTCGGTGTCCTCAAGGATCACCAGCCGATCGTGCGGCTCTTGGCCCGGATAGACATGCGGGTAGGCCTGCGACGTGCAGACCCACATCCGCCCGCGGCTGTCCCAGCGGACCTGAATCGGGTTGGCGATCTCAGGGAACTGCTCCTCCCCGGCAAACAGGTTGACCTCGAACCGGGGATCGACCTTGAACGCCTGTTTTTCCTCGGCCGCCGGCAGCCACTCGTTGGCTCCGCGGGTCTCATCGACTGCTGGCAGTTCCGGCAGATTCGAATCATCGACCCGAGCCGGCACGGGCCGGCCGTGGGCCAGGTCCCAGATCCGCCGGTCGCGATTCCCGCACATGATCTCGAAGTTCCGCATCGCCGGCAGAAAGTCGAGATAGCCGTACTGCTCGTTGCGGCCCCCGGTGTAATAAAAGGTGTTCAGCGGCCGGTAGCGGCGGAAGAACTGCCGCTCAAGATCGACCACCGCCAGCCGCAGGGCTTCGCTGACCGCCGGCGGCTGCCGATTGAAGCAGCCCCGAAACAAGGCCCGGGCGAACGCCTCGTAGCCGGTCTGCGAGAGATGGCAGCCGTTGATCGTCAGGTCACCCGGGGCGGCGAGGAGATCGACCAGCGGCGTGAAGACATCGACAAAGCCGACCTGCTGCTCCGCGGCCACCTCCCGCATGGCCGTGGTGTAACAGGCGATGTTTGAGTTGTTGCGATCAGCGGCGGCGACGCCCGCCACGTTCTCGTTGGGGATCGGCGAGACCAGCACGATCCGCGGAGCCGACGCCCCGTTGAACGCCTTGGTTTTTAGAGTTTGCACGAAGGCGGCCAGCCGCCTGCGGAACTCCGGCAGGCCCTGCTCGCCGGCGAAGGACTCGTTGAAGCCGTAGGCGGCCAGGATGACATCGGCCTTGGCATAGCCGAGATGCTGCTCGAGGTCGGCAAAATTCTCCGGCCGCGGCATCAGGTCGACCTCGTCGGCCGACCAGGCAAGGGTGCGGATGACGAGTTCATGCTCAGGAAAGCCAGCCTGGATCGTCGCCGGCACCTGACCAAACAGCTGCGCCCGCTCGAACAGCGTGTTGCCGATCAGGCAGATGCGATCGCCCCGCTTGAGCTCCAGCGGCAGCGTCGTCGCGACCGCCGCAGATTCCGCCGGCCGCGGAGCGGTATCCAGAAAGAGCGCGTACTCGGAAAAATCGTCCGCGGCCAGGCTCGTTCCCGCAGCCACCAGCAGCAGCAGCGGCACGAGGGCGAGGTGGCGGCAGGCAGGCTGCAGCATCGGTGTCACTCCTTGGGTGGCTGGTCGGAAAACCGATAGGGATCGTCATGCCGCTGCATCTCGGCAAGCAGCAGGGCCTCCAGGTCGTCCCGCTGCTGCCGGTGGGCAGGATCGTCGGCGAGATTCCGCTGGGCCGGCCCGGGCGGCTTTGGGAGGGCCCTGCGAACCTCGGCAGCATGGTGTTCCGCCAACAGTTCATGCGGGTTTTCCCGCAGGTTGAACAGTTGGGTGTGCAGGCCGCCGGTGGGCGACTCGTACTTGATCAGCTTCCAGTCACCCTGCCGCACGCATCGCATGCCCGGCTTCTGGCCGCCGCAGTAGACGCCATAGAGCGTGTCGCGGACCGTCTGCTGCCGGCCCTCGAGCACCGGCAGGAAGCTCGTCCCCTCGTTGGTCTCGGGGGGCTCGATTCCGGCGATGTCACAGAGGGTCGCCAGCGTGTCACCGAGATAGATGTTTCCCGGCACCCGGCTGCCCGGCTTCACGCCCGGCCCCTTGACCACAAACGGCACCCGCCAGGTGTGCTCGTAAAGGTTCTGCTTGCCCTGCAGCCCGTGGCGGCCGATGGCGATGCCGTGGTCGGAGGTGTAGAAGATCCAGGTGTTGGCAAGCTCCCCCATCGCCGCCAGCTTGTCGAG
>CAZIQV010000201.1:0-4193 GCA_964541275.1 uncultured Chitinophagaceae bacterium
ACCAGATCGGGGAGCCGCGCCGGGGTGACCGTTTCGCGGAGCAGGTCGATGCCCTCGGCTGTAAGCGTGAGGCCGCTGACACAGACGCAGCCGATCCGCTGGCGAATCCGCTCGATCGCCAGATCAAGCCGGTCCTCGCTTTCAACCAGTTCGCAGAGGCCTCCGGTCTGGTTCGCCAGTCGGCCCAGCAGTCCATCGTTGACCGCTTGGTCAATCCCCACCGCGTAGAAGCGGGCAGCGCCGAGCTGGCGGCTGAGCTGGCGGAGAACGGCCGCCTCATTGCCGACCTGTCCGTCGGTGATCAGCACCACACTCTGGTCACGCGGCTGTTTCTTGGCTGAGGAGCTTCGCAGGACCTCGAGCCCCCGGGTGATCGCCTGGGCAAGTTCCGTCCCGCCCCGGGCCCTGACTCTTGAGAGCCACTCGGTCAGTTCCCCGCGGTACTCGCTGGTGACCGGGGCAAGGCAGGCGGGCCGCCAGCCTCCGCCGCTGCTTTCAAGCCGATCGTCAAAGGCCAGCACGCAGACGCGGTCGGCGGCAGTGAGCGAGTCGACGATCCGGGCCACCGCCCGGCGGGCGGCCGCCAGCTGCCAGCCGCCCATGCTGCCAGAGCGATCGAGCAGAATCACAACGTCGCGCGGGGGCGTTGGTTCATTGCTACCGAGCGGAGGAACGACGACCAGCGAGAAGCAGCCGTCGCCGTCCACCGATTCGGGTCGGCCTCCGCGGCCGAGGCCCACGGGCCTGCCCTCGTCGGGTTCAAGCCAGAGCTGGGTCTGCGGCAACCGTTCATCCGCCACCCGCCAGCGAAGGAGTAAATCGCGGTCGAGGGACTGGTCAGGTGAAACCCTGACTCGCCAGAGGCCGGGAGCAGTCTCTTCGGCGACAGCGGGCAGCGAGCAGCCAAACGTGCCTGCCAGCCTGCCGGTGAACGGCAGCGTGACCGCAAGGGAAAACTGCACCGGATCGGGAAAGCCGGGCAGGCGGATCGGCGGGGAAATTCGCGAGGCGTCTGCCACCTGATCCGTATCGGCGGTGATGCCGCTGCCGACGTCTGGTCCCGCCAGCGGCTCACCCGGGCAGTATCGCGGCTTGACCACCAGCGGAAACCGATAAGTCGCCTCGCCTTCGTCAACGGCAACTGCTTCGACCAGGGCAAACTCGATGTCGGCGGTCGCCCCGGGGGGAATGTTGCCGACCCGCAGGCTGAAGACATTCGGCCGCTCCTCTTCGGTGATCGCGGCTGTCTGTCCGGCGGCGAGGGCCCGATCGTACTCAGCCCGAGCCTGACCCCGCTCATCGATGCGGCCCTCGATCACCCGATCGCCCACGGTCATTCGAAAGCCGGTGACAGCCGACATCGGCGGCAGCGGAAAAATGTAGGTCGCCTCAAGCGGCTCGCCGAATCGGTTGGCAAACCGCTGCTTCACCCGGGTTTCGGCGATCAACCCTTCGATCCAGACCGTGACGTCAAGCGAGACGAGTGGCAGGCAGCCGTGCAGGGTGTCGAGTGCGCCGAATCCTCGGCTGGAGTCACTGCCGCAGGTCCGGAGTTCCTCTGCTGAAAGGCTGCGAATCATCGGTTGCCTCCTGGAATTGGCCGACTTGAACCTGGCGACGATTTCATCGGAGCGTCGGCCGCACCCCGGTCGTCGTTTGAGCCGAGAAACTCAACGAGCGGTCCAGCGAGTTGGCGAAGCCGGCCTACTGTCGCGGCATCCGGCGGTCCCCCTCGCCAGACCAGCAGGCACTCAGCCGCCAACTGGAGCGATTGCAAAGGTGAGTTGTTCGGTGGGCCGGCCGGTTCGGTTCCGACGCGAGATGCCTCCTGCAGGTCGCCCGGAAGTGGCGGCGACTCGGCAGCCTGTTGCAGGGCCCAGAAGGCCTGATCGCGACGATCCCCGGCGGTCGGCGGGGCGGTGGCGACCGCTTGCTGCCGAGGCCGCCCCGCGGGCGCGAGGGCGGCTCCGTCAGGAGTCTCGTCCATCGCCCGATCGGCAGCTTCGACCGTGACGCCGGCAAGTGCGGCGAGTTCCTGATCGCGGCGGCCGGCCAGTCCGGCCTGAATCTCGGCGAGCTGAAGGTTTCTCGTCTGAAGCTGCTTGATGGCGGCGAGTTGCAGCAGCTGCCGGCGTCCGTAGAGGCCGGTGCGACCCCGGTGGTGGCCAGGGGCATCGACCAGCCCAAGGGTGCGGTACCAGCGAACGGTTCGCAGATCGGGCAGGCCGCGAATCCGCCCACTCGTACTGCCGCCATAACCCCTCCCAAGCAGCCGCGGAACTGCCGCAACCAGCTGCGGCAGCGTCATCCGATCGGGGGATGCCGGACCATCACTCATAAACGTTTTGTAACACTGTTAATTGACAGTGTCAAATAAATTCTGCCGAATTTTTGAGTCGGTTGCGGCCTCCGGATGAAAAACTGCAGGCCTCCGCAGTGACGGACCGAGCTGCCGATGGGAAACGTGCTGGTCAGTTCTGCGGCGGGACCACTCAACGCGAGCCTGGAATGCAGACATTCGACACCATCGTGGTCGGTCTCGGCGGCATCGGCGGGGCGGCAGCGTGCCAGCTGGCCCGCCGCGGGCTGTCGGTGCTCGGGATCGACCAGTTCGGACCGGTCCACGCCCGAGGGAGTTCCCACGGCCAGACCAGGCTCTTCCGCACCGCCTATTTCGAGCATGCTGACTACGTGCCGCTGCTGAGGCGAGCGGCGGAGTTGTGGCGCGACCTTGAGCAGCACACCAACCGGCAGCTCTTTGCCCGCACGGGCGTGCTGCTCGCCGGACCTGCCGACGGCGGGGTGATCCGGGGGGCGGCGACAGCCGCTGCCGGCCACGGCATCACCGTCGAGCAGCTGACCGCCGCCGCCGCGACCGACCGCTGGCCGATGCTGCATCTACCCGAGGAATGGACCGCCCTGCTCGAGCCCGCTGCCGGCTGCCTGTTCGTCGAAGCCTGTGTGCAGGCTCAGCTCGCAGCCGCCGTGGCGGCTGGCGCCCAACTCCGGCATGGCGAAATGGTGCGGGAGATCGCCTGCACCGACGGTGGTGTCGAACTGACAACCGACACCGACCGGCTGGCGGCTGGCCGGCTTGTGCTTTGTCCCGGTCCCTGGGCCGGCCGGCTGCTGCCGCTTCCCGGGCTCAAGCTGACCGTGCTGCGGAAGTCGCTCTTTTGGTACCGGCCGGCGGAGCCCGCAGGCTTCGCTGCCGCCGCGATGCCCTGCCTTGGCGCGGGCACTCCAAGCGGCTTCTTCTACGCCACCCCGGCATTCGATTGCCGCGGTGTCAAAGTTGCCGAGCATTCCGGTGGCCGGCCGCTCGACGGTCCGACGGAGGTCAGCCGGGTGATTGATCCGGCTGAACAAACACAGGTCGAGGCCTGGACCGCTGCTGCGCTCCCCGAACTCGGCACAGACCGCAGCGGCCACACCGCCTGCTTCTACACGATGACGCCCGATGGCCATGCGGTGGTTGGTCTCCATCCCGACCACCCGCAGGTTGCAGTCGCCGCCGGATTCTCCGGGCACGGATTCAAGTTCGCGCCGGTGATCGGCGAGGCCCTCGCCGATTTTTCCGGCAACGGCTCAACCAGGCTGCCGGTCGGCTTTCTGTCACCAGAGCGTTTTTCCAGCCAAGAAGGGGTCCAGGATGTCCGACCCATTAGCCGCTGAGCCCAGGCATGTCTTCGTTTATGGAACCCTCAGACCGGCGCTGGCCACCGGCGAACCCCGGCTGTTGATTGAGCCCCTGCAGCCAGGCGGCCCGGCGACCGTCCAGGGGCTGCTTTACGATCTGGGCGATTATCCCGGTCTCGTCGCAGGATCCGGAACGGTGCACGGCGACCTGCTGGCGATCGCGACCGCTGGCCAGCTGGCGGCCCTCGACGCGTATGAGGAGTGCGGTCCTCCCGCAGCATTGTTTTGCCGCGAGCAGGCAGCCGCCCAGCGGCCCGACGGAACGAGCCTCGCCGTCTGGGTTTACCGATATTGTCATCCAGTCGATCAGGCGAAACCGATTCCCGCCGGCGACTATGCCGGCTACCTCCGCAGCCGGTCGCGGCCGTGGGAGCACTCCTGACGTATCCCGAGAAACCCGCTGCGGGTTCCGGTCATGTCCCAGCAGCGACTTTTGCGGGCTACGGCTGCCCGTTTTCCGGGCAGCGGATGAAGAAATTGCCTGCTTTTCAGGT
>CAZIQV010000202.1:0-4167 GCA_964541275.1 uncultured Chitinophagaceae bacterium
GGCCGTACTTGTGGATGTTCTCGCGGCGGTGGCTCCGGGCCACAAAGGTCATCTCGGTGATCAGGATCATCGCCTCGTACATCGCCGGACAGTGGTCAAGCCCATCGGGGTTTGAGTCGCCGAGGTAGGCGACCAGCGGTGTCCGCACCTCGTGCGTCACGTCGACGCCCGAAAGCCGCAGATCCCGGATCTGGTGGCCGGCCAGTCCTTGGTATTCGTGCTTGAGTTTGCGCCGCCGGTCCCAGACCACAAAGCCGACACTCGGCAGCGTGTGGCAGGTGCTCGAGACTGTCACGACATGCTCGCGGGAAAGTTCGATTTCATCGCCCGGCCGGGCCGGCAGCAGCGTGCAGGGGAGCCGTCCCCGGTCGAGCCGCGCAACCGCCCGCAGCAGCCGTTCGATCGGTTCGACCGCCGTCTCCGGCAGGTAGATCGTCGGCGGCTCCATTTTCATCATCCGCCGCCGGGCGACGTAGACCGGCAGGGCGGCGATGTGGTCGAGGTGGGTGTGGCTGATGAACCAGGTGGAGGTTGCCATGAAGCCCCAGGGCTGGCCGCCGAGGTCGAAGCCGAGCTTCAGTTCCGGCACCCGCCAGTAGCTTTGCACAGCCGCCCGCGAATAGCCCTCGACCGTCAGCCCTTTGTGGGTCAGTGTCCGCAGCGGGGCATTTTCGATCATGAATGTTCCTGCGTCTCCGAGCCGCCGATACTCCGCGGCTCCAGCCAGATTTCGCCGTACAACTGCTCCTGCCGGGTTGTCAGCCGACCGCGACGGACCAGTTCGAGGGCTGCGAGAAAGATACCGACCACCCGCATCCGCGGCATCTCATCATCGAAAAGCGAGGTAAAAGCGAGCTGGCCCCGCTCGGCCAGCAACTGCTCGATGCGTGCGATGTGGGCCTCGATTGGGGTGTCGTCATGGATGATCTGCCGCGGCTTCCGTCGCGCCTGCCGTTGCAGCACGCGAGTGAGGGCCCCCACCAGATCCCAGACCTGGACATCGGCAAAGTGAATTTCTGCCGGTGGCCCCTGACGGGGCAGTTCTTCAGTGTGGGACCGCACAAACCGCGACTCCCACTCCCGGGCCCGGTCCTCCAAGAGCACCGCGGCATCGCGGAACTGCTTGTATTCCAGCAGCCGCTCCACCAGATCCTCGCGGATTGGCTCAAGTGGCTCTTCCTGTTCCTCCGGTCGGGGCACCAGGGCCCGGGCTTTGATCTCCAGCAGCACGCTGGCCAACTCGACGAATTCCCCGACCTGGTCGATGGCCAGTTCCTCAAGCACCTCGAGATAGGCGACGAAGGCCTCGGCCACCCTGGCGATCGGGACCTCGGTCACATCGACCTCGTGCTTTTTCACCAGATACAGCAGCAGGTCGAGCGGACCGGCAAATATTTCGAGATCGACCTTGAAGGCCACGGCTGACTCCCGCGAGGAATAGGAGCAGTCTCTTTTGCCGTCGGGGGCAACCGGTGTCAATGCCGCCATACTGGCCTCGGGGGCGGTGGAGTACGATAGAAGCCACTGAATCGTCCCTCGCACCCCCTCGCCCTCGTGACCGCTGACAGAATTCATCCTGACGCCCTCTGGGCACCATGGCGGCTGGCCTACATAAAAGGCGATGCTCGGGACGCGGCTGCCCCAGAGCCGGCCCGCTGGCTGCCGGGGGCCGAGACCGGCTGTTTCCTCTGCCGGGCCGCGGCCGTCTCGCCGGGACATGACCGCGACCTCGGGGTGATCGAGCGGACGCCGCGGAGCCTCGTCGTGCTGAACCGGTACCCCTACGCCAACGGCCACCTGCTCATCGCTCCGCTCGACCATCGCGCGACGCTGGCGGACCTCGATGACGGACAACTCCTCGACCTGCAGCGGCGGCTGGCTGACTGGTGTGATCGCCTTGAGCAGCTCATGCAGTGCCAGGGTCTCAACGTCGGGCTCAACCTTGGTCGGGTGGCCGGAGCGGGCCTCCCGGGCCATCTCCATTGGCACATCGTGCCGCGGTGGCCCGGTGATGTGAACTTCATGACCAGCGTCGCGGGCGTGCGAGTGATTCCTCAGGCCCTCGAAAGCCTTTGGGAACAACTGCGGGAGGGACGATGAGCGACGCCGCCGAACCGACGACCGACGGCGGGCCCTCCCGCCATCCGCCCGCCGACTGGCAGGCCCGCGAAGCGGCCCTCCTTGGACCCTGGGCGATGCCCGCTGCTGATTCAGCCGGTCGGATTCATGACGAGCCGCCACACGCGTTTCGCAGCCCCTACCAGCGGGACCGTGACCGGGTTGTTCACTCGGCGGCCTTTCGCCGGCTGGCCCATAAAACCCAGGTCTTTACCGACTATCCCGGCGACTATCACCGCAGTCGACTCACCCACACGCTCGAGGTGACGAGCATCGCCCGCACGCTCGCTCGCAGCCTCAGTCTCAATGAAGACCTCGTCGAGACCCTGGCGCTAGCCCACGACATCGGCCACCCGCCGCTGGGCCATGCTGGCGAGGACACCCTCAATGACCTGCTGGCCGACGAGGGCGGCTTCAACCACAACCAGCAGGCGCTGCGGATCATGACGTTGCTGGAGCAACGGTATCCTGCCTTCCCCGGCCTCAACCTCTCGCAGGAGGTCCTCGATGCGCAGGCGGTCCGGGCTCGGCTTCCGGAGGCCCCACCCCCGCTCTTGGAGGCCCAGGTGGTCGACGCCGCCGACTCGATCGCCTACGACACCCACGACGCGGACGACGCGATCGAACTCGGTTTTGTCAGCCTCGACGCTCTGCTTGAACTGCCTCTCGTTGCCGCCGCCGCCAGCCGGGTGGCCGGGCGACACGGCCAACTCGGCCCGCTCGCGCTGAGGCGGGCCGTTCTTCATGAACTGGTGGAAATCCAGGTTGCCGGTTTGATTGAATCGACCGCGAGCCGCATCAAACAGGATGGCCTCGACTCCCCGGCAGCCGTCCGCGAAGCCTCGGCCGCCGGTCACAGGCTGGTCGGACACGCAGCCGGCATTGCCGCGGGAAAGCGGGAACTTGAGCGGTTCCTGTTCCAGCAGGTCTATCGCAGCGGGCAGGTGATGGAGGTTCGGCAGCGATCCCAGGGGCAGTTGCGGCGGCTCTTTCAGTGGTACTGCGACCATCCTCGCGACATGCCGCCCCGGTATCGGCAGCGAGTCGATTCCCTGGGACTCCGCCGCAGCGTCGCCGACTACCTCGCCGGCATGACCGACCGCTTTTTGAATCGCGACGTCCGCCGGCGGCTGGATTAATTCGAAAACGCCGGGAAATCCGCCGACGGGATCGGGCAAGGTGGCTGCCACCGCCACCTGCCTGGCATGGTACGCTTTGGGGGTACGGTTCATTCATCTGGACCGGAGCACTTCACCGATTGAGATTTTCCCACCATGCCGCTCGTCGTTCTCCGTTCCCTGTTCTTCATGGTCTCCCTCGGGATCGCCGTCCTCATTTTCAACAGCGAGGCGATGCAATTCGCCCCAAACTGGGTGCCCTGGCTGGTGCTGCTGACAATGGTCGGCCTGCCACTCGGCGTGGTGGCGGCCGACATCCAGGTCCGCAACAAAGACCTGACGGTGATCACCTCGGTGTACTTTGGCCTCTTGATCGGCGTCTTTCTGACTTATATCGCCGTTCTCGCACTCAGTCCGATTCTGGCGACGTTCCCCGACTCGCCGGTTGTCCCTTGGCTGTCGCCGATCCTCGGCATGCTGCTTTGCTACATCTCGACAAGCCTGCTGCTGCAGACCCGCGACGACTTTCGCTTCATCATTCCCTACGTCCAGTTTGCCCGCGATGTCCGCGGCCTGCGGCCGAACGTGCTCGATGCCAGCGCTGTCATCGACGGCCGGATCGCCGAACTCGCCGACACGGGTCTGTTCCAGAGTCGATTCGTTGTTCCGGCCGCGGTCATGGAAGAACTGCAGGAACTCTCTGACACCCCCGACAAGGCGCGTCGCATGCGGGGCCGCCGCGGGCTCGACGTCCTCGGACGCCTGCGGAGCACACCGACGATTGACGTCGAAATCCTCGCCCCGCGGGAGACACTGGCCGAGTCGGCCTCGATGGAATCCGAAATCGTCGAACTGGCCCGTGAACTGGGGGGCCGGGTCATCACCAACGATCCCAATCTCGTCAAGATTGCCGGTGTCCGCGGCGTGCCGG
>CAZIQV010000203.1:0-4105 GCA_964541275.1 uncultured Chitinophagaceae bacterium
GAAGCAGGCAGTGTCAAAGCCGGCATTCGTGGCACCGAGCCCGCAGAGGCCGATGTCGATTCCCCGCCGTGGCACCGGGCGATGATGGATGGCTTTGCCGTCTGCGGGACCGACTTCGCGACTCCGTCTGCCCCCGGCGGCGGGATCGTCGAGGTGATCGAACTTGAGGTGGTCGCCGATCTCGCAGCGGGGGACGCCGCCGGGGTCGCCGTGCGACCGGGTGCCTGCGTGCGGATCATGACCGGTGCCGCAGTGCCCCCGGGGGCCGATGCGGTGGTGCCGATCGAACGGGCGGTGGACGACACTGCCGGGGTCCGCGCCGGCGGCCGGGTACGGCTCGCCGAGCCCCGGTTTCGGCCCGGCCAGCACATCGGCTGGCAGGGCAGCAGCTTTCGGGCCGGCGATACCGTGCTCACCGGCGGAACGCGGCTGGGGCCCGCCCAACTCGGTCTCGCCGCCGAAGCCGGGGCCAGCCATGTGCAAACGCTCGCGCCGCCGCGGGTGGCGATCATCGCCACCGGCAGTGAACTGGTTCCGGCCGGGGCCGTGCCCGCCTGCGGCCAGACCCGCAATTCCAACGGCCCGATGCTGTCAGCGGCGGTCGAGGAGGCCGCCGCTGAGCCGATTCCACTCGGCATCGCCGCCGACAGGCCCGAACCGCTGCGGGCGGCGATCGCCCAGGGGCTCGCCGCCGACATCCTGCTGCTTTCCGGTGGCGTTTCGGCCGGTGACTACGACCTCGTGCCCGGCAGTCTGGCGGCTGCCGGTGTCCAGCGGATCTTTCACAAAGTCCGGCTCAAGCCGGGGAAGCCGATCTGGTTCGGGGTCTTCAGGCGGCTGCAGGCCTCGCCGACGCTGGTGTTTGGTCTGCCGGGCAACCCGGTCAGCACGCTGGTCTGCTTCGAACTGTTTGTGCGTCCGGCGGTGGCGATTGCGGCGGGGTTGCCCCGCGATCGCTGGCACCGGCCGCGGCTGACGGCCGTGCTGGAAGCTGCCGCCAAGGGCAACGCCGACCGTCCGGTCTATCGCCCCTGCACGATTGCTGGCAGCGACCAGGCACTGACAGCGGCTCCGCTGGCGTGGGGCGGCTCGGCCGATCTGCTCGGCCTGTCCCGGGCCAACGGGCTGCTGCTTTTGCCAGCCGGCTGCGGCCAACTAGAGAGCGGCAGCGAGGTTGAGGTGATCCCGCTCGGCTGAGTCTTGAAATTCCCCCAGCCGCCCTCGGCCAACGCTACGGGAGGGCCGAAGGGGTCAGCCCTCGGCCACCAGGCCGAGGGCGACCAGCTTGGCCAGGCATTCGTCGCGTTCACGGCAGCGTTCCAGGTTCGCCCAGGTCTCGTCCTGTGCGGTCAGAAACGCCTGCCGGTCGGCCGGCAATCCGCCAGCCGCCGCCAGCCGCCGAATCACGCCCTGGTCGAGCCGGGTGAGTCGCATTGCTTCAAAGCGGTAGTCGAGGAAGGCCTGCCAGCAGACCGGAAAGAGCCGGGCGACAATCTCGTGCCCGATCGTCTCGGCGTAGCGGCGGATTTCAAGCTGCGAGTGGCTGTCCATCCGCAGCGCGAGAAAGTGCAGCAGATTGTGCAGGTCGATCTTCCAGTAGGCCTCGGTGTAGGTCGACAGCGGCAGATCCTTGCGGGCCTGTTCCCGGGCGATGCCGGCGGCGAGCCGTTCTTCGTAGACCCGCCGGGCCAGGCTCTGCAGTTCCTGCTCCGACTGGGTCAGGGGGTGGCCCGCGACGGCCGTGAGGCGGCCGTCGGAGCCCTGGCGGTTGCCCGTCGCCTGACTCCGCCAGCCGTCATCGCGGGTCGCCTGCATCGAGTCGATGGCGAGCGAGTAGCGGGTGGAGTATTCGTTGATGCTGGCAGTCCGGTGCCGCACCCACTGCCGCCAGCAGTCCATCGGCACCCGCACGAGAAACTTCAGCTCGGCCATCTCGAAGGGCGTGGTGTGGGCATGTCGCAGCAGGTACCGAATCAGCTGGCGGTCGTCGCTGACTTTCCGGGTGCCCTCGCCGTAGCTCACCCGAGCCGCCTGAACGACCGCGGCGTCGCTGCCCATCGTGTCGACGAGGGCGACAAAGCCGTCGTCGAGCACCGGAAATTTCTTCCAGCGCAGGTCGGCAACGGCTTCGGTGGGCGGTTCGGCGGCGGGATCGGGCGACATCCAGACTCCTTTGGCAACGATGGGCACCAGCCTGGCGGACGCCGCGGGCGGTCGGGCCCGGCCTGAACATCCGCCGGCCGGGTCGGGGCAGGCGGCGGCTAACTGAAGAAATTTTCGCCGTAGAGATTCGCGGGCGGGCAGGTCGTCACCGTGATGTCGCCGTCGACCCGCGTCTGGCAGGCGAGCCGCATCGTCTCCTCGTTGCCGATGTAGGCCATCGACACGCCGAGCCGAGCCCGTTCGAGAAATCCTTTGGGGCTGGTGTTTTCCATGCCCTTTGTGATCAGGACCCGACAACTGCCGCAGCTGCCCATCCCGTGGCAGTTGAGCAGCTTGTGGACCCCCGGATAGAGGGCGACCCCGGCAGCGAGGGCCTCCTTGCGAAGGTTCGCCCCCTCAGGAACTTGAATTTCTTTTTTCTCGGTCGCGAAGGTGATCGTCGGCATAGGATTTTCTCGCTTGAGGATCCAGTGTTTCCGATACTTTAGCCATCATGGCCGTGGGCTTCTACTGCGGCTGCGGTGACCCGATCGGCGGCCGACACCCGCCGGACCCGAAGCCTGGGATCCTGTTCCCCGGCGAACCCGAAAGGAAGTCCCATGGCGGAATTGACCAAGTACCAGCGGAACGTCATCAAAAATTATTACGAGAACCTCGACACCGCTCTGGTGCAGCGGCTGGGAGAGCAGGTGACCGATCTCTACCTCGCCGAGGGCAAAAAGCGGGCCAAGCTCTGGGAGTCAATCAGCAAGTCGCTGGAGAAACTCGAGGTTCCCAAGGCCCGGATCGCCGCGGTGGTCGCTTCCGACGACGCCAGGCAACTGGCGAAACTTCTGCAGGAACTGTGGGGATAGCCGCTGCGACAGGCCCGGCCGCCGGCAGCAGATCCGTCAACCCGACCGCCGCCGATGAAACAGGTCATCGCCATCGTCAAGCCGTTCCTCGCCGAGCGGGTGCTGGAGTCCCTGGCGTCGGTGCCGGTAGAGGCCCTGATCGTCCACGAGGTCCGCGGGTACGGCCGACAGAAGAGCTATCTCGACGCCAGCACCGAGCAGGATCGCTCGCTCGCTTTCTTGCCCAAGGTCGAGATCGAGTGCTGGGTCGACGATCCGGCGGTCGAGGAAGTCGTTTCACGATTGGCCGCAGCGGCCCGCACCGGCCGCATGGGAGACGGCAAGATTTTCGTGCTTTCCGCCCTCGACCAGCAGGCGTTTTCCCGGACCGTCAGCGGATGAAGATGCCTGTGGCATACCAGATGCCGTTGCCGCCGCGGCGGAGGTCGTAGCCGTAGGCGGTCTGGGGGCTGCTGACCGCTTGCCAGTGGCCGGCCGACTGCCGCCAGCAGGCGACACAGTCGACGCAGGAGTCGAGCAGATCCTGATCGGGCCAGCTTTCGGCGCAGACTTCTGAGGCCCGACCTGCTGCGGCCCGCAGCCGGCGGGAGCGGGTTTCCCAGCCATGGTGGCCCTGCCGTTGCAGCCTGGCCTGGTGGTCAGCGTGGGCCGCCGCCGCAGAGCAGAGCAGCTCGTCGCAACGGCCGCACGTGCTCTGAGGATGTTCCGGGTGCCGCCGGACCGCGAGGATCAACGATCGCTGGGTGAGCGATCCGGCCGGCAGGCCGGGCAGCAGGTCGACGTCAGCCACCGTGAATCGGTAGTAGCGGCCCGGCGTTTGGGGCAAGGCGGAGACGACCCGGCCCCGCCAGCGGGCATGTGCCTGATCGACCACGAAGATGCCCGGGCCCCGCCGCAAGGCGGCCAAAGCGGTCGACTGCACGAGCGTCTTCCCTCCTGTCGACATGCCGATCCGGCAGAACACCCAGGGAACGCCCGACTGGGAAAACCGGCGGCGGGTCGCCGGGCTGGCCAGCTGCCGCGTCACTGGGTCATCCGCGTCGCCGCCGTCTCCCGGCACGACCGAGACCAGCAGCATTGCTTCCTGT
>CAZIQV010000204.1:0-4088 GCA_964541275.1 uncultured Chitinophagaceae bacterium
GGCCGGCAACCCGCCGGTCCGCCGCTGATCGGGCCGCAGCGTGAGCGTGACCAGCCCGAAGCCGATGGTCAACGCGATGCCCACCGCAGCAAAGCCCCGCTGCCGCCGCAGCACCAGGTCGATGACCAGCGACAGCCTCCCGAGCTGCCGGTCGATGAGGTTGCGGCCCTGCCCGCGATGAACCTGGCGGCCCAGCGGCGAAGCGGCGGCAAGCGGCACGATCGTCACGACTGCCAGAAAGGTGGCAAGCACGCCGATGACACAGCTGGTGCCAAACTCACGAACCAGTTCATGATGGGCGAGCAGCAGCGACCCGAACCCGATGCCGGTGGTCAGCGAGGTCAGCCAGCAGGCCAGCCCAACCTCGTGGATCGCCCGGCGGGTCGCCTCCCGAGGCGGGCTGCCGGCGGCCCGGTGATGACGGATCTGCACCATCATGTGGACGCCGTCGGTGAACCCGACCATTGCCAAGAGCACCGGCACAACGACGGCGTTGAAGGGATTGCCGCCGAGGCCGACAAGCGGCAGGATGCCCATCGTCCAATAGACGCCGGCGATCGGCGCGAGGGCGACGATCAGCACCGCCTCCCAGCCCCGAAACAGCACCCAGGCGGCGACCAGCGCCATGCCGTAGCCGATCAGCTGATACTTCCGTTCGTTGCCGCTGGCGACGTTGGCATCGCGGAGCCGGATCGGCACCCTGCCGGTGATCCGAAACCGGAGGCTGGCTCCGGGCACAGCCGCGGCCGCAGCGACAGCCGCCTCCCGCAGGTCGCTGGTACAGGCCGCGTCGCTGGTAACAGACAGCCAGTCGAGGTCGACCAGCAGCAGGGTTGTCCTGCCGTCAGCCGCCAGCAGCTGCCCGCCGACCAGTGGATGGGCCAGCGCCCGGTCGCGGGCGGCTGCGAACCGGGCGGCTGAAGCGGTTGCCCGCGGCAGCACCGGCTCCCTCAGGCCAAAGATGTTCAGCACCGGCGCCCGGTCCATCCAGAAGACCCGGCGAACCTGCGGCAGGGCCTCAAGGGCCGCCACCGCCGCCCGCACCGCTGCGGCCGACTCGGGGGTGAAAAAGTCGTCGGCCTCGACCACCAACACCACATCGCCGCCGGCAACCTCAACCGGCCTGATGTCGGCCGCCGGTGGCGGAGCGGCGCTGGCGGCGGGAGCGGGTGTCGGGCTTGCCCTGCTGGAGAACCACTCGGGGGCGTGATGGCCGGTCGCCGCCACGGCGGTGATCGCCAGCAGCAGCAGCCCGGTGGCAAGCGGATGATCGACAACCAGGCTCGCCAGCCGCTCGACGACAGTCTTCACGGTCGGGACGCCCCGGCAGGTTTCTCGGCGGCGTCGCGACGGCGGGCCCGGCGGACCAGCTCAGCACGCCGGATGAAACCGTCGCCGTCACGGTCGAGCTTCTTGAAGGCAAACAGCCGCACCGCTTCGGGCGCCTCGGCCCGGGACACCGCCCCGTCACCGTCGCGGTCGAGTTTCTCCAGGTAGTCGTCTGCCCGGGCTTCGGCTGCAGCCGCAGCGACCGCCGGCGCCGATTGCAGCGGACCTGTGGCTGCAGTCGGTTGCGGATCGATCTGCCCCAGCGGCCGGGCGACGGTTGCAAAGACGACTGCCATCTCCTCCCAGGTCTGATCACCCCAGGTGACCCATTCTCGCGGATCGGGGTTGAAGGGGTTGTCGCGGGAATTGTCGAAGGTCATCACGAACCGCAACCGGTCGATGCCGGCCAGCGACACCGGCTCGGCAAAGGCGTAGTTGTGCTGCCAGTTGAAGTCGTAGTGCGGAACCGCAACGAGGGTCTCGGCCCCGTCAGCGCGGTCGGCCAGTAGGCGAAAGGATTCACCCCGCAGGTGCATGTGCGGGGCGACCGCCAGCAGTTCACCCGCCTCCGGCACGCCGCGAAGCCGCCCCTCGACCTGATAGCCGGACACGCCCGGGGGAATCTCAAAGTCCTGTTCAACACCGCCGATGGTAAAGACCTCATGCGTCACCTCGTCTGGATCTGCCAGCAGGATGCCGACCCGGGTGAGATCCTCCTCCGGCTTGCCCGTGGGGGTGTAATGCAGCTGAAAGACCAGCCGGGTGCCGGCGGCAACCCGCTGGGCGTATCCGGACCGCAGAGCGAGCGGTTGCTGCCCCGGCACATAGCCGCCAAGCAGCCCGAAGTCGCTGATTCGCGCCCCATCCTCGGGCCGCAGAAAGACGATCGCATGGTGCACCACCGCCCGATTCCCGGGGGCGACGGCCACGCCCTCCACCCAGACATCCTCGGTGAAGCCCGGGTCGACGACAAAATACTGATACTCAATCACGCCCTCGCTCGGCACGGCAAAGGGGCTTCCGGCCATCGGCAGGACGAGGTCGGGCTCGCGGGGCAGGTCCCAGCCTGATGCCGGCTGCATCGGCGGTGGCAGGTCGGCGGGATCGCCAAGCGGCATGCCGGCCGCCACCCACTCCCGCAGCATGGCGATGTCGGCAGCCGGCATGCTCCGGGCGTTGGCAAAGTCGCCGTGCTGCGGATCAGCGTGCCAGGGAGGCATCCGCTGCTGGTCGATGACCTCCAGCAGCATGTCGCCCCAGCCAATCACCTCCTCATAGTCGTCGAGCGCGAACGGGCCGATTTCGCCGGCGCGATGGCATTCGACGCAGTGCCGCTTGAGCACCCGGCTGATCTCGCGGGCAAAGGTGAGTGACGTCGCGGTCACCGGCGCGTCGTCGGGCTCGGGCAGCTGAATCAGGCAGCCAGCCGGTTCGGTGACCGGTTCGGGCACCGGCCGGCCTGCAGCCAACGCGGTCAGCGCGTCAGCCAACGGCCGGGCGGTCGCCTCGGGCCGCGACACCCCGGGGGCGTATTGATCGTCGATCCGCCCGCGGTAGCGGACCGTTCCGGTCGCATCGACCACAACCACTTCGGGAGTGCGGGTGGCCCCGAGAGCCAACGCCACCTGCTGGTCGCGGTCTTTGAGGATCGGAAAGCTGAGGGCGTGTTCCCGCACATAGGCGGCGATGTCAGCGAGCGAGTCCTGAGGATTACTGTTGACCCCGATGAACCGCACGCCGCGATCGGCAAACCGCTCAGCCAGCTGATTGAGCCGCGGGCCGTAGAGCCGCGCGAGCGGACACTCGGTGCCGAGGAAGCAGACGACGCGAAGTCGAGCCGGTTCGGCGGTCAAGGTTTGAAGCTCGCCGGTCGGCGTCGACAGCGGCAGCCGGGCGACTGCGGCAAAGCCGGCGTCAGGGCCAGCCGGCCCGCCGGCCGCCACGCTGGGAACCGCCGGCACCAGCAGCCCCAGGCTCGTTCCGAGAACGGCAAGCCAAAACCGTCGCGGGCCCGACGGTCGGTTCGGCGGTGAGCTGATTGGGATCGGTCGCATTGAGCACCTCCGGACGAAGCAGAACCCGCGCCCAAGCATCTTCGCAGGTTGCCCGAGCGGCTGCCAAGCACGCCCACCGGGTAACGACCATGTTGAGCCGACGCCCCCAGCTGCGTCTGCCGCCTCCGGCAGCCGCTCACCGCCGCAGCCGACCGCCAAGGACCGCCTGACCGAAGGCGAGGCCGCCATCATTGGCCGGCACCTGATGGTGCAGCAGGAGTTCGACTCCCCGGCCAGAAAGCAGCCGGCAGCTCTGCTCGACAAGCAGGGCATTCTGAAAAACCCCGCCGGAGAGGCCGAGCCGACGGCCGGCCAGCCCCGCGGCAGTCAGCCGGTCCATCAGGTCGGCCAGCAGGTTCGCCACCGCCTGATGAAAGCCGGCCGCGATCCGCTCCGCCGGCAGGCCCCCGAGGCAATCGTCCATGATCGCTTCGAGCATCCCCTGCCAGCCGAACCGCCAGAAACCCGGGGCCTCGGCTGCGTCTCCCCGCTCCGGCGTCAGCCTGAATCGGTATCGAGACTGCTCCCCCGGCCACGCGGCAGCTGCCGCCACGGCCTCAAGCCGCAGAGCCGCCTCAGCTTCGTAGGTCACTTCCTGCTTGAGCCCAAGGATGGCAGCAACAGCATCAAACAGCCGGCCCATGCTGGATGTCCTGATGCAGTTGAGGTTGGCTGCAAGCTGCCGCCTGAGGACCTGCCGACCCG
>CAZIQV010000205.1:0-4058 GCA_964541275.1 uncultured Chitinophagaceae bacterium
CCCCGGCTGGGCCGGCGGAATTTCTGCGAGGGCCCGAACCTGTTCAAGCCGGACCATCGTCGTCCGGCTGCCGGTCAAGGCCAGCAGCTGCATCGGTGGCTCGACGGTCACCCCGGTTTCAGACGTCTCGATCACGAAGAACCTCGGCTCCCGCTGCCCGGCTGAGGGTTCAGCCATCCCGCCGGTGACGATCGTCTCGACACTGTCGGCACCCGTCACCCAGGGGCAGCAGCCGTCGAGCTGCCAGCCGCCGGGGCCGCGGCGGGCCGTGACCGCCGGCGCAGCGGCATGCTGGCGGCTGGTGGTGAGCTGGGAAATGCCGACAGTGGTGAACTGCCGCCCGGCGGCCAACTCGGGCAGCAGCCGGCCGCGGACGCCGGCGTCGGCCCGGGCGAGAATCCGCACGGCGCTGGCCCACTGGGTAAGGGCGAGGGCCGTGGTCAAACACCGCGAGGCGATGGCCACGAGCAGCTGCATGATCGCCGAGTCGGGGGCTGCTGTGCCGCCGTCGGACTCGCCAATCCAGCCGGCGAGCGTGCCGCTGGCGGCCAGTTCGGCGAAGACGCCGCTTTTCCAAGGGCCGACCTCGCGGGTCACGGCTGCTCGTTCGCCAACGCAGTCGCAGACCTGCTCGAGGCGGGAGCCGGTGGGAAACGGGCGAGGGGCGACCATCGGCGGTTGGGCAGATCGGGGAGGTCGACGGCTTTGGCTGTGGCGGCAAACCGGCGAAAAACGCGGGCCAGGCAAGACCCGCTTCGGTGAAGCATACCGCGACGAACCAATGCCTGGCTGCGGGGAACGCGGCGAATTTCCCGGCCGGAGGGTCCACCGGCGGCAGAGTGCCAACCGGGTCTGTATACTTTTGAGTCCTTCTGGCTGGTGCCCCGCCTTCTCCGACCCCCTGGAGTCTCACCATGAGCCACGCCGAGGATCTCGATCTGCACGAAACCACCACCCTGCCTGCGGCCCCCAAGCCGACGTTGACGCTCGACGAACTGTCCCCCCAGACGCTCTATGCGAAGTGCTCGGCGCTCGCCCGGAATCTCTGGTGGAGTTGGCACCCCGAAGTGACCAACCTGTTTCGCGAACTCGACCCCGTCCGCTGGCGACAGCTCGATCACAATCCAATCGCCTTGCTGTCCGAGTTCACCCCCGAGCGGCTCGAAGCCCGGGCGGCGGAACTCGTGCTCTACAGCCGCATCAATCAGGCCTACCGGCGGCTCAAGGAGTACCTCGCGGGCAAGTCGACCTGGAGCAGCATCAACGCCGGCGTTCTCGGCTCGAAGCCGGTCGTCTACTTTTCGGCCGAGTTTGGCATCCACGAATCGGTGCCGATCTATTCCGGCGGCCTCGGCGTGCTCGCGGGCGACCACGTCAAAAGTGCAAGCGGCCTCGGCATTCCGCTGATCGCGGTCGGGCTCTTTTACAACCAGGGCTATTTTCGGCAGCAACTCGACATCGACGGCTACCAGCACGAGGAATATCTCGACTCCAGGGTCGACCTGCTGCCCTTGGAGCAGGCGGTCGATCCCGACGGCGAGCCGGTCGTCGTCTCGGTCGAGACGCGGTCGGGGCCGATCCACGCCAAGGTCTGGCGGATGGCGGTCGGCCGGGTGAACCTGTTTCTCCTCGACTGCGATATTGAAGGAAACAAGCCGGAGGATCGGGAGCTGACCAGCCGGCTCTACGGCGGTGACAACCGGACCCGAATCCGGCAGGAGATGGTCCTTGGGGTCGGGGGCGTCAAGGCGATCCGGGCGATGGGGATCGTGCCCGGTGTCTACCACCTCAACGAAGGCCACTCCGCCTTTGCCACTCTCGAAGCCGTCCGCGGCCGGATGGAACGCGACGGCTATTCGTTCGACGAGTCGGTTCGCAAGGTCGCCCGGCAGACGGTCTTCACCACGCACACCCCGGTGCCGGCCGGCCACGACCGTTTCGACGCCGGCCTCATCGAGGAGCACCTCGGTCCGACCCGCGACGCCCTCGGCATCGCCCCGGACCACCTCATGGCGATGGGCCGGGTGGAGCCCCACAACCACGACGAGCCGTTCTGCATGACGGTGCTGGGCCTCAAGCTCTCCCGGCGGGCCAATGCCGTCAGCGCGTTGCACGGGCATGTCAGCCGGCGAATGTGGTCGGGCCTCTGGCCATCGCGGGTCGAAGAGGAGGTGCCGATCGGGCACATCACCAACGGCGTCCATGTGCCGAGCTGGCTCTCCTGGCAGATGCTGCAGCTCTATGACCGGATCTTTCCGGCCGGGTGGATCCGCCGGATGGGCGAACCGGATGTCTGGCAGAAGATCTACGAGGTCGATCCCGGAGAACTCTGGGAGACCCACTATGCGCTCAAAAACCTGCTGCTGCAGTTCGTCCGCCGCCGCCTGGCCCGGCAGTGCCGGCGTCGGGGGGAGTGTGACGAGGCGGTCGAGACTGCTCGCAGCGTGCTCGACCCGAATGTGCTGACGATCGGCTTCGCCCGCCGCTTCGCCACCTACAAGCGGGCGGCGCTGTTCCTCTCCCAGCTCGATCGGCTGCATGCCCTGGTCAGCGATCCCGACCGACCGATCCAGATCATCTTCGCGGGCAAGGCCCACCCGGCCGATGAACCGGGGAAGACGCTCATCCGAAAAATTGCCAATCTCCGTCACGACCCGCAGATGGCGGGGCGGATCGTCTTTGTCGAGGACTACGACATCAATGTTTGCCGCCATCTGATTCAGGGCGTCGACGTCTGGCTCAATAACCCGCGGCGGCCGCTGGAGGCCTCCGGCACCAGCGGGCAAAAGGTGGTCCTCAACGGCGGCCTCAACTGTTCAATTCTCGACGGCTGGTGGGCCGAGGCCTTCAACGGCCGGAACGGTTTCGCCATCGGCCGGGGCGAGACCCATGCCCAGGATGAGATCACCGATCAGCGGGACGGCGAGGCGCTCTTTCAAGTGCTCGAAAAAGAGGTGGTGCCGCTGTTCTATGACCGGGACGCCGACGGCCTGCCCCGGGACTGGATCACGATGATGATGAACTCGATCTCCTCGCTCGCTTGGCGATTCAGCGCCCACCGGATGGTGATGGATTACGCCCGCACCTGCTACGTACCGGCCGCCGGTGGAGTTTCCTGCGACATGACCAACCGGTAAGAGCCGGAGATCAGGCGGCCTGCGGCCGCTGGAGATCGTGGTGGGGCGTCGATCGCAACAGCACGCAGCCCCGCAGCACCTCCGGCCGGCCGGGGCTGCCAACGGCGGCGGTCGGGCAGGCGATCAGCCCGCCGAGCCGGCTCCAGGTTTCTCGCAGGGCAAAGGGAATCGAGCAGCCGCTCACGTTGCCGACCTGGCGGGTGAGCCCGTTGATCAGTTCGCCGCCGACACCCTCCTCTTCGAGCTTCATGCCGGTGAACCGGACGATCCCGGTGCCGGCCTGGTGGGGCACCACGAAGTCGACGGCGGCCGGGTCCAGCCCCGTCACGGAGAGGGCGTGGGCAACCGCGTCGGACATCTGCCGCGGCGCCGTCTCGGCGATTGCCATGCCGTCGAGGGTGTAGACGATCCGCGAGTCATCACGGCAGCTGCCGCCGTCGGGCGCGGGAACTGGAACCTCGCGGCGTTGCTGGAAGTCGAAGGCCGGCTGGGCGATTGCCTCGCGGCGGGCGTCGGCATGGAGCAGTTCGAAGTGCGGCGGATGACGGCGGCTGCCCAGCGGGGCCAGCAGTGTGGCTGATGCCATGTCGCCGAACAGCCCGGCGGTCTGGGGGTTGGCATAGTCGGTGATTCTGCTGATCCTTCCGGCAACGACGACGAGCAGGAACTCATCGTCTGCCAGATGCAGCCGCGGCGCCCAGCGGCGGTGGACGAGCGTCAGGGCTCGGCTGTAGCCGCAGCAGAACCAGTTCAGCCCGACGGTCCGGACATGGTCAGCAGCGAGTTTTCGGGCCAGTTGGCGGGCCGCCAGCCCCGGCCGCTCGGCAACCGCTTCGGACGCCGTCAAAAAGCGATTTGCCACCGAAGGCGGGAGCATCGAGGGTGAGGCAAACATGATGCCCCGGCAGTGGGCCAGGTCGC
>CAZIQV010000206.1:0-4052 GCA_964541275.1 uncultured Chitinophagaceae bacterium
GAGGGTAAATGAGCCGCTCGAAGCCAGGTACTGAGTTTTCAGACAGAGCCTAGCCCCCGGCAGATCCCTGGCGGCTTACCTGCACCGCCTGCATCCACTGCGATTCATCCTCGAGCCGGATCACGCCAAGCCGATTGGGGCGGCCGGCCGCAAACGCGAGGGCGACGAGCAACAAGCCGTCAGGCCGTCGGGTCTTGCCAGCCAGCAGGCACCATGGCGTCGCGGTGAGATCGTGGCCCGGCACCTGCAGGTGGAGGGCGAGGTTGTTGGCAAAGCCGCCGACGCTGACCTGATTGGGCCAGTGGCGGACAACGGGCCGATCCCGGGCGTAAAAGCCCCCGAGCCCGGGGACCAGTTCATCGAGCAGGCTCGGAATTTCGGCGTCGGTGGGCAGTTCGATCCGACCCAGCGGCGCGAAGGCGACCACGCCGAGCCGGGCGGGCAGGTTGTGCACCCTGAGGTCGGTCCGCTCGCCGTCGGCCAGCGGTTCTGCCGAAAGATCGACCGCCCGTAACGGGTCGACGAGGGAAATCTCCCGCGGTTTCTGCAGCCTCCTGAGCAGGTTCCGAGCTGCGGTCGCCAAAAACAGCAGGACGAGCCCGGCAGCGATGAGCTGACCGGTGGTCGTTGTCGTCAACAACTGTAGTGCCCGCAGGAGAGCGGCGACGAGGGTCTGCACGAGTTCAGCCATGGGCCGAACGATAGCAGATCGGCGGCGACACCGGCTGACGTCCCGGCCGGGACGGCGGCGGTGTATCATGCCGCTATGGCCAAAGCCTCCCCCGCCACCAGCCGCCGGCACGCCCGCCGGTCGCTGCCACCGCTGCAGTTTAATTTCCCGCTGCCCTACGGCGCCATCCTGCAGACCGCCGGGCCCGATACCGCAGCCGGGGTGCAGTTTGTTGTCTACAGCCGCTCGGCCACGGCGATGCGGGTGCTGCTCTACGACCATCCCGACGATCGGGAGCCGGCCGAGATCATCAGCTTCGACCCCGAGCAGGATCGCTGGGGCGACATCTGGAGCATCTTTGTGCCTGGGGTTGGCCACGGCCAACTCTATCATTTCCAGGCCGATGGCCCGTTCGACCCTGAACGGGGGCAGCGATTCGACGGGACGGCCCGGCTCATCGATCCCTATTCCAAGGCGCTTGCCGGCTGTTTTCTGCCCGGAACCGACGGCATTGTCAGGCCGCCGAAGAGCGTGGTGGTTGATGAGTCATTCGACTGGCAGGGAGACCGGCATCTCCGCCGGGGGCTGGCCGATACCGTGATCTACGAGATGCACGTCCGCGGCTTCACGCGAGGCTCCGGCAGCGGCGTCGACCAGCCGGGCACCTATCTTGGGCTGATCGAGAAGATTCCGTACCTGAAGTCGCTCGGCGTCACCGCCGTCGAACTGATGCCGGTTCACGAGTTCCCGACCGGCGCGGCCGATGGCGGGCGGGTCGAGCGGCCGAATTACTGGGGGTACGACCCGATGGCCTTTTTCGCCCCGCACCGCGGCTATGCCGCCGGGACCGAGCCGGGCTGTCAGGTGCGGGAGTTTAAGGAAATGGTGCGGGCGTTGCACGCCGCCGGCATTGAGGTGATTCTCGACGTGGTCTTCAATCACACGGCCGAGGGCAATGAACTTGGGCCCACCTTCTCGTTCAAGGGACTTGAGAACCGCGTCTACTACATGCTCGGTGACGGCGGGTCGAGCTATCGCAACTACTCGGGCTGCGGAAATACCATCAACGGCAATCACCCGATCGTCCGCGAGCTGATCTTCCTCTGCCTGCGGCACTGGGTGCACAACTATCATGTCGACGGGTTTCGGTTCGACCTCGCCAGCATCCTCTCCCGTGATCGCAACGGCGACATCATCGCCAATCCGCCGATTGTCGAGGTGATCACCGAAGACCCGATGCTGGCCGACACAAAGATCATCGCCGAGGCCTGGGATGCCTCCGGAGCCTATCAGGTGGGATCATTCGCCAGCCTGAGGTGGGCGGAGTGGAACGGTCGCTACCGCGATGACGTCCGCCGCTACTGGCGCGGAGATTATGCCCAGACCGGCCACCTGGCGACCCGACTGGCGGGCTCGAGCGATCTCTATGGTGACGATGACCGCCAGCCCTACCACAGCATCAACTTTGTCACCTCGCACGACGGGTTCACCCTCAATGATCTGGTGACCTATCGCGAAAAGCACAACGAGGCCAACGGCGAGGGCAACCGTGACGGTGACAACAACAGTTTTTCCGATAACTACGGGGTCGAGGGCCCGACCCGGCGGGGGCCGATCAATCGGTTCCGCGCCCGCCAGATCCGCAACTTCCTCGCCACACTGCTGCTCAGCCAGGGCGTTCCCATGCTGGTGGCCGGCGACGAGTGCCGGCGGACGCAGCAGGGCAACAACAACGCCTACTGCCAGGACAATCCGATTTCCTGGTTCGACTGGTCGCTCACCGAGCGGCACGCCGACTTGTTGCGGTTCGTTCGCGAACTGATCCGCTTCCGGCGGAGCAACCCCGCGCTGCGAAGGCGCAGCTTTCTCCAGGGGGGCAGCAGTGCCGAGGGCATCCTGCCCGATGTCGAATGGTTTTCGCCCGAAGGCAGCCATGTCGACTGGTACACCGCCGATGCCAGCCTCGTCTGTTTTTTCGGCGGCCCCGATCGGCAGCGGCTGCTCGACGAGGACGACCTCTCGGCCGGCGGAGTCGAGGGCGAGCCCCGTCACGTGCTGATTTTCACCAACGCGGGATCGGAGCCGCGATTGTTTCAGTTTCCCCAACCGGCTATTCTGCGGGCCCTGCCTTGGCGGCTTTTCGTCGACACGGCGGCGGCGGCACCCGCCGACATCTACGAGGATGCAAGCGGCCCGCCGGTCGATGTCACGACGCCGTTGGAGCTGCCTGACCACAGCCTGATCTGCCTGGTGGCCGCGCCCGACCGAAAACAAGCCGGCCCGATTGGCCAGACCGGCCGGTTGCGATTATCCTTGGGTTGACCGAGAGATGGCGTCCGCATGCCGCCTGCCATCGCCGTCGGTTCAACTATCCGCCCTGTTGAGCGAGCATCGTAGGTGCCGCTGAGCAGGCAATCACGCATTCGGAGTTCGCCCCATGAAAGTTCACCATGCCTCGACTCGTTTCATGCTGCCCCCTTCATTGACGGCGACGGTGGCGACAGCCGCCGGCCTTCTGCTCTTGAGTGGATGTGGCGGCGACAAGCCGGCTCCGCCCCCACAGGCCGCCACCCCGGTTCCGCCCACCGTGACGATGGAAGAGCCGAAGGAGGAGAAAGCGGAGCCCAAGGATGTCAAGCCGGCCGCTGCAAAGCCCGCCGCGCCAGCGGCGAAAGATGCAAAGCCCGCTGCGGATAAGCCGGCCACCACCAAGCCTCCGGCGGCCGCGGCTGCCAAACCCGAGGCCGGCAAAATGGCCAAGCCGGCGGCCAAGAAAGAGGAAGCCGACCACGATCACGACCACGAGATTGAACTCCCGAAGACGATTGAGGAGGCGATCGCCGGCCTCAAGGAAATCGGTGGAAAGGTGGAGAAGGCTATTGCCGGCGGCAACACCGAGGCGGCCGATGACATGGTCCATTCCGTCGGTCACCTGATTGAGGATCTCCAGGAAAAGATCGCCGCGGCCGACCTGGGTGAGAAGGCGAAGGCAGCCGCCAACGCAGCGACAGAGGAAATGTATGCCGCCTACGATGCGATCGATGAAGCGCTCCACACGGCGGAAGACGAAGTCAAGAAATTCGACTTCGGGAAGTTTACTCCCAAGATTACGAAGGCGACCGAGACTCTGGAGAACATGTTCGTCAAGGCGAAGCAGGCCCTCACCGGCGAGTCTCCTGCCGGCGAAAAGGCGGCGCCGAAGAAGCCTGCCGCCACCCCGGAGTCGAAAGCCAAGCCCGAGATGAAGCCTGAGGCGGCAAAGTCGGCCGCCAAGCCCGAGGCCAAGGCCAAGCCTGACGCCAAGCCCGAGGCCAAGGCCAAGCCCGACGCCAAGCCCGAGGCCAAGGCCAAGCCCGACGCGAAGCCTGAGGCCAAGGCCAAG
>CAZIQV010000207.1:0-4021 GCA_964541275.1 uncultured Chitinophagaceae bacterium
AGAAGGCCAGCTGCAAAAACCCCTGTTCCAGCAGGTGGTCGGCCGCCAGCTGGGCGATGGCGGTCTCGTCGGAGTGGACGCCTGCAGAAGGCACGTCGGCTTCCTCCCACCGCAACGACACCAGCGGCAGGTCATCGCGGCTCCAGGCCGCCGGCATTTCGCGTCGCTGTAGCCGCGTGATGATGCCATCCCAGGCGGCGGTGGCCATGTCGGCGGGAACCGGCTCGTTGAAGCCGCGTTCGTCGGCGAAGACCCGCCAGGGTTCATGCTCCCGTTGCCAGCGGCTGATGCCCCGTAACACCCCGCGGCCGAAGGCCTTTGATGTCTCGATGAGCAGGGCCACCCGCTTGGGGACGGCCGCGACGGGAATGACGCTGCTTGCGGCCATGCCAGACCCAGGAAAAACGGTGATCCAGGACACCGTCGGTTGTACCATGCGGAGCGTCGCACCACCGCGGGTACCGGGGCCGTATTCGACGGGGAAAACCGCGGCGGTGGCGGCCGGCTGCACGATTTGGCAACCCCATCGGAAGGCAGCGGTAATGATCGGGGGACGGAAACAGCCGAAAACCGGCCTAAGATAGGCTGCTGGGAGGCAGTGGTATGACGATGCGAATCAACCGATTTTCAAGCCGGGCAATGATACGGCGGTCGATTCTGATCGCAGTGGCGGCGGTGTCGATCGCCGTGCCGTCCCGGCCCAGCCGCGCGGAGACGGTGACCGCCACTGCCGAAGATCTCGCCTTCTTTGAATCTCAGGTGCGGCCGCTGCTGGTCAACCACTGCAGCGACTGCCACTCTGCTGCGGCGGGGGACCCGGAGGCGGGCCTGTCGTTTGACTCGCGGGCTGACTTTTTTGCTGCCGAGGGTATCGCCGTTGCGGGCAAGCCCGAGGAGAGCCTGCTGGTCAGGGTTGTCCGGTACGACAGCGACCAGCAGATGCCGCCAGCTGGCAAGCTGCCCGACCAGGCGATTGCCGCGATCGAGGAGTGGGTCCGCCGCGGCCTGCCCTGGCCCGATGACGGCAAGGCAGCCCGGGTCACAACCTTTGACATCGCCGCCCGCAAGGCCGACCACTGGTGCTGGCAGCAGCCCGAGCGGTGCGACCTGCCTGCTGTGAGTGCTGCCGACTGGTGCCGCAGCGACCTCGACCACTTCGTGCTGGCTCGGCTGGAGGCGGCCGGGCTCGAGCCGGCGCCGCCGGCGCCGCGGGAAGTGCTCGTCCGTCGGGCCAGTGAAATCTTGACCGGCCTGCCGGCCGATCCCGCCGACGTGGCCCGGGTCACGGCCGACCCGGACCCGCAGGCCTTTCGGCGGTATGTCGACGAACTGCTCGCCTCGCCCCACTACGGCGAGCGGTTTGCCCGGCACTGGCTCGACGTGACCCGCTACGGCGAGACCCGGGGGCATGAGTTCGACTTTCCGATTCCCAATGCCTGGCAGTATCGCGACTGGGTGGTCCGGGCCCTCAATGCTGATCTGCCCTACGATCAGTTTGTGCGCGAGCAGCTCGCGGGCGATCTCGTTGAGCCGCCCCGGCTTGCGGCCAGTGGAGCCAATGAGTCAGTCCTCGGCACCGGCTTCTGGCTGCTCGGCGAGGAGGTGCATTCACCGGTCGACATCAAACAGGACCAGGCCGACCGGGTCGACAACCGGGTCGATACCTTTGGCAAGGCGTTCCTCGGCCTCGCGCTCGGCTGTGCCCGCTGCCACGACCACAAGTTCGACGCGATCTCCGATGAGGACTACTACGCCATTGCCGGCATGGTGATGTCGAGCAGCGCTCGGCAGGTGCCCTTTGAAACGCTGGAGCACAACCGGCAAGTCGCAGACCGGCTGGCCGCGGCCGACCGGCAACTGCGGCAGGCGTTGCTCCCGCGGTTGGCGTCGCTCACTGGCGTCGAGGCCGACGACCCAGCGGCCCAGCCGCCTGACGGTCACCGGGCCGCCACGGCGGCCGCCGAAACCCTGCTGGCCGACTACACCGGCGGCGACCAGGCGACCCGGCTGATCTGCGATGCCGCCGCCTGGCAGCCGGTTCCCGCCGGCCAGCCGGTGCTTCCCGCCGGCGACGATCCCGACTCGGCGACCATCCGCGTTGAACCGCTCGGCCATGCCCGCAGCGACGCAGTCTGGGCGACGACACGCTCGCAGGGCGAGCGGGAAGCTGGCAGCCTTGGAGGGCTTGATCGGGCCGGCAGGGTGTTGCGAACACCAAAGCGGCGGCTGACCACGGGTGTCCTCTGGCACCGTGTCCGGGGTCACCTGCAGCTTGCGGCGATTGTCGACGGCCACGTGATGGTCAAGGGCCCGCTGTATGGGTCCCACGTGCGAACGGTCGACACCAAGGGCCAGTGGCAGTGGGTCAAGCAGGATCTGCGGCGGGACATCAAAGACTGGCCGGCCGGTCATGTGGTTCATGTTGAGTACGCGGCGGTCGCGGGTGAGGCGGCCGTGGCTGAGACGGTAGCAGCGATTGAGCAGCCGCAGCGGACCGACCCCGCCTGGCCGGCGGCGATGAACGCGGCCCTCGCTGGCGAGACCATCGACTGGAACCGGGGGCCTGCCGCGGCGATCCTGGCAACCGCGCGGGAGCAGGCTGCCGGCCGGGCTGCGATCGTCGCCGACGTTCGACTCGTCTCGGCCACGGCGCCGGCCCTGCTCGACGGCAATGGCATCGACCAGTTTGTGCTGCTCAAGGGCTCGGCTGCCCGGCCGGGCGACCTCTCGCCGCGACGGTTCCTCGAGGCGATCGACGGGCCCGACCAGCCGGCCTGGCCAAAGCATTCCTCCGGCCGGCTCGAATTGGCCGACCGGGTGCTCGATCCGGCCAATCCGCTGGCCAGCCGGGTGGTGGTCAATCGGCTTTGGCACCATCTTTTTGGCCGGGGACTGGTGCCGACCACCGACAACTTCGGCAAGCTCGGTGAGTCGCCGGCCGATCCTCAGGCCCAGGCACTGCTCGATCATCTCGCCGTCCGCTTCATGGAAGAGGGCTGGGGCATCAAGAAACTGATCCGGCAGATCGTGACCAGCAGCACCTGGCAGATGGCCTCGACACCGAGCGTTGCCGCCGCCGAAAAAGATCCGCTCAACCAGTTGTTGCATCACTATCCGCTGCGGCGGCTGGAAGGCGAGGCGATCCGCGACAAGATCCTGGCTGTCAGCGGCCGGCTCGACCGCACGGTCGGCGGCCCGAGCGTCGAGGTCTTCCTGACCGATTTTCACGAGGGCCGCGGCCGGCCGAAGTCAGGGCCGCTCGACGGCGCCGGCCGCCGCAGCCTCTACACCAAAATCCGCCGCAACTTTCTGCCGGGATTTCTGCTGGCCTTTGATCTCCCGGTGCCGTTCCAGGCGATGGGCCGGCGGACCGTCACGAACGTCCCGGCCCAGGCGCTCACCCTGATGAACGACCCGTTCGTCACCGAACAGGCTCACATCTGGGCCCGGCGGCTGCTCGTTGAAACCAGCCTGAGCTCCGAGGCTCGCATTGCCCAGATGTACCGAGAGGCCTTTGCCCGCGAGCCGACGCCCGACGAACAGGCCGTGGCAATTGAGTTTCTGGCAGCTCAGGCCGAACGACATGGGGCCGACTTTGCCACTGATCCCGAAAACGAGGCCACCTGGGCCGACCTCGCCCACGCGCTGTTCAACACCAAGGAGTTCATTTTCGTACCGTGAACAGAGGGGGACCTCTTTCCCAGTCTTCGTTCTGTTCGGAGCCGATTGGGTGAGGGGCGTCGCCCATGCCAATCGAGCGGCGTTGGAAACTGAGCGGAGCCCCGGGCACCGATCCACCGGAGGTGGATTGGTCGGCGAAGCGAAGTTTCCGTCGAGTGAGCGAAGGTCAGGATGACCGGAGCGAACGTCCGGCGAGATGGCATGGGCAACGCCCCGGCGCCGCGGCGACGACCCCAAAAACTCAATGAAGCCCCAGCCAATCGAGTGGATCAACCTGAGGACAAGCAAACCAATGACGCCCACCCATCACTGCCGTCGCTTCCGGCCGCTGCCGCTGTCC
>CAZIQV010000208.1:0-4015 GCA_964541275.1 uncultured Chitinophagaceae bacterium
GAAGAGGTAGCCCCTCCAGAGCTTCCATTCCCCCTGGTCAGTTCGATCCCGGGTGGCGGAATGTCGTCGAGGTCGTCCGGTGGCAGCGGTGGCAGCGTTGTGCGTTCCAGCGGATATTCGGCCAAGATTTCCGGCGGCGCGAAATGCGGAAGGTGCGGCATGAAAATGCCGGCGGCGAGGAACAAGGGGGCGTCGTGTTCGCGGCCGAGTTCCCGTTCCGCCCATTCGATCAACGGCGTGTCGGCCATTTGGTCGGCAGCGAGCGGGCCCCAGTCAAAGCAGCCGAAGGCACCGCTGCGGATTTTTGGCCGGGGATAGGGAATCCGCTCGAAGAACTCCTGGAACGACCGGTTGTCGGCCGGCTCACGGCCGCTGGGGCCGTGATGGAGAATCTTGCCGCCGCCCCGGGTGGCATAACCGTGCCGGGCGAAGTGTTGCGGCAGCGTGACGGCATCGGGAAGAGCCCGCCGCCACGCGTCGCGGTTTTCGTACACGCCGCTCGTCGTCGGCCGGAGCCCGGTCATGATCGCCGTGCGGGAGGGATTGCAGGCAGGAGCCGCACAGTATGCCCGGGTGAAGAAGCTGCCACGGGCGGCGAGCCGCTCGAGGTGCGGCGTGCGGATCGGGTTGGCGGGATCGAACAGCGTCGTCCAGTCGTTCATGTCATCGATCGCGATGAAGAGCACGTCGGGCTGCGCTCGGTTGCGAGCCGCCTGCGTCCGATCATTGAGCGGCACCGCTTCGCCCGGAGGCAGGAAACCGGCGGGACGAAATCCCGCCCCCGCGGCCACCGTGTCACCGAGTTCAGCGATGACTTCAGCGGCGAACCTGCGAAGCTGCTCGACCTCCGCGGGATGCGAACCGGAAACATCGGCGGTTTCGCCGCAGTCGTCGATTACCTGGAACAGGGCCCCAGGTTCAATTGCGGCGATGCCGGCCTGCGGTCCTCCCGTGAGAGGAAAGCGGGCGGGCCGGAGGTAGAGCTTCCACGGTCCCTGGCGAACGGCGGTTACCACCCGGGGCTGACGGGGCCGGCCTGGCTCGGTGTTGTCGGTGTAGTAGACGAAGGATTCTCGGGGCGATTGTCCCGGCAGCGGCCCCTGAAAGAGGCCGCTCAGGTCGAGCCCGTCGATGGGGCGATCCGGCTGCGGCTGGTGCGGCGTGCCGCTGAGGGCAGCAAAGGTCGGGAGCAGATCGATCGTCGCCGCCAACAGGTCGGTGGAAGTTCCCGCCGGGATCGTGCCCGGCCACCAGGCGATCGTCGGCACACGAAATCCGCCCTCGGCCGGGGTCCCCTTGCCGCCGCTGAAAGGGGCGTTGCTCGACCCGTTCGGACGTTTCGGGCGATAGGCACCACCGTTGTCGGAGGTGAAGATGACCAGCGTGTTCTCAGCCACACCGAGGTCGCGGAGCTTGGCCAGAATCTTCCCGACCGACCAGTCAACTTCAGCGACGGCGTCGGCGTAGAGGCCCTTGCCCGTCGACCCGCGAAACGCGGAGCTCACGGCAAGCGGACCGTGGACCATGCTGTGCGGCAGGTAGAGAAAGAAGGGTTGTGTCCCCAGGTTCTTCGTTCCCGGTTTCCGGCTTGTGTTGACCTCGTCGAGAAATCGGAGTGCCTCTTCGGTGTAACGGCGGGTCAGCAGGTCCTGGCCTCCCGCCTTGGCCGGGGCAAGTTCCTCGCAAACGCGTTCGTCGCGGACCAGCGGCAGCGGCCGGGGAAAGGGTTCTCGCAACGCCATGTCGTTCGAAAACGGGATGCCGAAGAAGCGGTCAAACCCCTGTCGCGTTGGCAGGAAGGCCGGCTGGTCGCCGAGGTGCCACTTGCCGATGCAGGCGGTGGCGTAGCCGCGTTCCTTGAGCACTTCAGCAATCGTGATTTCGTCCGGCCGCAGCCCCTTGCGATCACCCGGCCAGAGCACACCGTGGTTTGGGGTGTCCATTTCAAGGTCGTTGTGAAGCATGTCGATGCGGGCCGGATAGCAGCCGGTCAAGAGGGCTGCCCGCGACGGGGTGCAGACGCTGGAGGCGACGTAAAAGCTGGAGAAGGTCCGTCCCTCCGCGGCCATCTGCCGGAGATTCGGTGTCTCAAACCGATCGGAGAATGGCTCGACATCGGCAAAGCCGAGGTCGTCGACGTTGATGATGACAAAGTTCGGCGGGCGATCTGCCGGCCCGCCAGTCGGCGAGTCAGACCCCCTCGCCCGGTCGGCCGCCGGGCGGCCGGCGGTTGAGCCGGAAAGCTTGCCGGGGCGGCGGCTGCGGGGGGGGCGGTCTGCCGCCCCCGTTGCCTGCCGCGGCGCCGGGCTGGTGTTCACCGAGTTCTGGGACGCAGCGGGGCGGGCAGGGGCCTCCGGCTCCGGCCGCAGCGCGAGCAGTTCGGCCACAACATCGGGATGTTCGGCAGCAACGTTGTGAGTCTCACCGACATCAGCCTTGAGATCGTAAAGCTCGACCTCGTCGGAGCCGAAATCCTTTGGATAGGTGCGTCGCCGACGGACCTGTTCGGACCAACGATTCGCCCTGAGAAGTTTCCAGTTTCCCTTTCGGACGCCATGCGTCCCGCTGTGATAGAAGTAGGTGCGGCGGCTGCCCGCTGCTGAATCGCCCAGCAACAGGCGGGTCTGATCGACCCCGTCAACAATGCGATCGGCGGGTGGTTCAAAACCGCAGAGAGACGCAAACGTCGGCAGGAAATCGAGGGTGGCAAAGATAGCGTCGTTGACCTGACCGGCCGGCACGGTTCCGGGCCATCGGACCAGGCAGGGCACGCGGACGCCGCCCTCGTAGTCGGAGCCTTTGCCTTCCCGCAGCGGCGCATTGCTGCCCACAGCCGTCTGCTCGCCTGTGGTCCAGGGGACGACCGCAGCGTTTTTCGGATTCTGTCTCGGGGCGTCGTTTGACCAGGCGCCGTTGTCGGACGTGAAGATCACCAGGGTTTCCCGGCCGATGCCAAGTTCGTCGATCGTCCGGAACAGCCGGCCGCACTCGTGGTCCAACTCCTCGAGCGTGTCGGCATACAGGCCGTTGCCGGTGCGATCGCGGAACGGCGGCGACGCATCGATCACGGTGTGCATCATCGTGTGGCAGAGATAGAGCAGGAACGGCTGGCGACCGGTTTTTGCCGCCGCGCTGCCGGCGTTCACCTTCCGTCCCTCCCCGATATGTTGCCGCAGCCAGGCGATCGCCCGGTCGGTGTAGCGGCGGCTGAGGGAGGCAAGGTCTTTGTCGACTCCGACCCGTTTGTTGTTCTCGTAGAGGACGACGTGACCAGCGTCGTTGGCACCGAGAGGCCCCCAGTACTGATCAAAACCCTGGGCCAGCGGCATGCGGTTGCGGATCGGCTTACGGTTGGAGACGTCCCACTTGCCGATGCAGACGGTGGCGTACCCGGCATCCTGCAGCAGTTCAGCAAAGGTGATCTCAGCTGCCGGCATGCCCCAGCCCTTGCTGCGGGAGGGATACCGGCCGGTCAGCAGGGCTGACCGGGCCGGGCCGCAGACGGGCTGGGAGTAGAACGAGGTGAACCTCGTGCCCTCGGCGGCCAGTTGGTCGAGATGCGGCGTTCGCACGACCGGATGTCCCTGGCAGGAGAGGTCGCCGTAACCGAGATCGTCGGCGAGGATGATGACGATGTTCGGCGGGGCCGCTGCCGGGGCTGCCCGGGTCACGGTCACCGAGCCGATCAGCCAGAGCAGCCCGAGCAGGAAGCTGCCTGCGACTGCCGGAACGCGGTTGTCGTGATTCATCAGAGACCTCGAAGCTTGGGGATCCTGCCCGGATAACCGCGATGCCATGAGTGCCGGAAAGACGATGCTCGGCCGCGCGGTTTACCGGGCATCAGCGGTCAGACGGCGTTTGCTATCCCAGCAGGGCCGCGACCGGCCGGGCCGGCTCGACCCCGGTCAGCTTGGTGTCGAGCCCCTGAAAGGGAACCGTGAAGCGAGTGTGGTCGATGCCGAGCAGGTGCAGCATCGTGGCGTGCAGATCGCGGACATGCACTACGTCTGTGACA
>CAZIQV010000209.1:0-3992 GCA_964541275.1 uncultured Chitinophagaceae bacterium
CCCGATGATCCGCCCCCCGACGATGCCGCCGTGATTCCCGATTTCGGTGTCACGGCGGCGACCGACCCCGACCGGGTGATGGCGGCCCGTCAGGTCTTCGCCGGTGAACTTGCCCACTTCGACGACTTGCTCGGCCGACTGCTGGCGGCGGCCGAGCGGCGGTGGCGGCGGTTCGGTTTGCTGCTGGTCGGCGTCCGCGGCCTGCCGCTGGGACTCCACGGCCGGGTCGGGGTTGGCCAGCCCGAACCGGCCCCCTTTGCCGAACTGATGCAGGTGCCGGCGGTCATCATCGATCCGGCAGGCCGGCAGGCGGCGCAACGGTTCGGCGGCCTCACGCTGCCGGCCGACCTCGGGGCGACCGTCGCCGACCTGATCGGCGGGGTTGCCCGGCCCCGCAGCCCCGCCGTTGACCCCGGCGCCGGGCGGAGTTTGGAAAAGATCCTCGCGGGGAATCCCTCCGCCTGGCGGGCCGGCGGCCGCGACCGGATTTTCTGCCGCTCTGCCGGCGGCCGGGCGATCGCGGTCGCCGACTGGAGCCTGGTCGAATCGGTCGGCGGACCACCGCGGCTGTTTGCACAGCCTGACGACGCCTTTGAACTGGCCGACGTTGCCGACCGCTGCCGCGAGGTCGCCGCGGCGCTTGCTGCTTGCCTCGACGACGCAGCTTCCCCCGCCTCGGGCTGGGAAAAACCGCTGCCGCCGCCGCTGACGTCGGCCCCGGTCGCTGACCGATAACCCTGACAGAAAACCGATCTGCAGGCGGCTGATCTGGTTTTGCTCCGTCATGGCCCGGCCGATATCATCCCGCCCCGATCGGCCCGTGTTTTCAGATCGCATTCCCCATGCTTCCTGCTCTTTCTGTCCATCTCAGATGGTGGCGTATCCTCGCTGTCGTGGGGGCTGTCGTGCTGGCGCGGTCGGTCCGGGCGGAGTTGCCGGTGGAGCCGCCGCCAATCAGGCTGCGGGTCGAGTGGGGCGGGGGCGATCCCCGAGCCTGGCGTGGCCGGCTTGAAGTGGTGCGTCCGGCTGCAACATGGCGGCAGGGTTCTCCCGCCGTCGGCGACCTCGACTGGAGGCTGCTCGCCAGCAGTCCGGCGGCCGGCCGGGGGATGCGGCGCGAGGGCAACAGCCTGTTCATTGCCGCTGACCAGCCCCAGGCCGAGGGCGGGGTCGAGCTTTTGATCGCCGATTGGCAGTCGGCCCGATTGCGGGTCTCACTGCAGCCGGCGGCCGCCGGTGACCTCGAACCTGGGATTGAGATCGATCAGCCGGTCGCGACGCTGCTCGGCGATCAGTCGCTGCATCAACTCGACACCCGCGGCAACCGGCTGACGATCGGCCCCGCCCCCGGAGAACTGTTGCGGCTGCAACTTGTGCCGCGGCTGGCGACCGAACCGGCCGCTGCGGGCGACGGCTGGCGTCCGGGCCAGCCGGTTCGGCTGCTCGTCCATCCGTTGATGCCGGCCCGGGCGAGTGGCTTCGGCAGAGTCGACCTCAGGCTCGTGCTCGCCGACCAGCGGACCGGCGAGCAGCTGCTAAGCCATACGCTGCCGCTCGCCCCTCCTGCCGACGACGCCGAAGAGGCCGCCGCGGCGGCCGTTGTCAGAGCCTGGCCGCCGGCCTACTTCGACTTTGCAATCCCGGACGACCCCGGTGTTTATCGGCTGTCGCTCGAGGCGATCGAACGGGGGCGGCTCCGCTGGTCTCGGAAGCTCTCGACGAGCAGCCTCGAATTCCCGGTCGTCCCTGCCGGGCAGTCGGCGGCTGTGGAGGACCGGCCCTGGAGACTCGTCTATCGGCTTGACCCCGGCAGTCCCCGGCTGCATGAACGGCTGCGACGACTGCCCGGTCAGGCGGTTGAGTCGGTCTCGGCGATGCGAAGGCTCTCCCTGCCTGCCATGCCGATGCCCTCGCTGACACGGGCGGCCGGCAGCCTGCCGACGCTCAGCCTGCCAAAGGTGCCGCTCCCCGAACTGCCGGCGTTCCCGAAGGTGCCGGCGATCGATTCGCTCGTGCCGACGATTGGCGGCCTGCTGGCGACGGGAGACTCGACGGTCGAGCCGCACGCCCTCGGCGCGATGCTACGGCTGCCCCCCGGCGGCGGTCCTGACGCGCCAACGTGGGAGGGAATTGTGGTGGCCGAGGCGGTGCCCGGCCTCCCCCACGCCGTCGAAATCGATTATCCGAGCGATCAGCGAGCGACTGTCGCCGTCACGGTCTTGGAACGCGATCCGGCAGGCGGGCCGATCGTGGTCCGCTACGACGGTGGCTTCCACGTCCCCCGCCCTTCGGCGGCCGCCCCGCCGACCTTGCGGCGACACCGGTTCGTCTTCTGGCCGCGGACGGCCGCGCCGGTCATCGTGCTGAGCAATCCAGCGGCAGGGCTGCCGGCGACGGTCGGCGAGGTTCGGGTGCTTGCCGGTCCAAAACGGCTCGTTCGCAGCCCCGACACCGCGGGCACACCGGCAAAAAAAATCTTCGGCGTCCTGCCGCGGCGACAGCTTGCGGCTGCCGGGACCGTCCCGAGCGGACCCGCGGCCGGTTGGGTCGACTGGTATGACGAGGTCACGGAAGCGACGTCCTGGCTCGCCAGCGAGGGGGCCAACGGTGTTGCCGCCGAGGTCTATGCCGGCGGTGCCGGTCTCTGGCGGTCCCGGACGACGGTTGCCGGTCCACCCTGGGATGGCGGGGGGCACGCCCCGTCGCTCGCCTGGAATGGCGGCGACCGTCTCGACCTGCTGCGGCAGGTCTGTCGCGGGGCCGGCCTCGACCTGCTGCCGACGCTGAAATTCGACGGGTTGCTGCCGCGACTGGAAAGCCGGCTCGGCGACCCGGCTGCTGCGACCGGGCTGGTCTGTATCGGCCGAGATGGCCGACCCCGCGATCCGGCCGCCACCACGGGCGGTCGTCACTACAACATCCTCGACCCCCGGGTCCAGGATGCTGTCGCCGACACCGTCGCCGAACTGGTCGGGCGGCTGCCTCCCGGTCCGGATATCGCCGGAATCGCCGTCGTCATGCCCGCCGACGGCTGGATGCATCTGCCCGGCATCGCCTGGGGCCTCGACGACCGCACCTTCGCTCGTTTCCTCCGCGAGACCGGGCAGGACGATGAACCCTCCGCCGCCGGGCCCGGCCGCTTCGCCGCTCGGGCTGCCGCCGTCGAAGGCCGGCTGCGAGAAGCGTGGCTTCGTTGGCGGGCCGCGGAGGTGGCGGGGCTGCACACCCGTCTGGCAGAAATTGTTGCGGCAGCCGATCCCGGCTGGAACTACGCAATCATGCCGACAACGCTCCTCTTTGCCGGCGAGGCAGCCGACAGGTTCGCTGTTTCCGGGCCTGCCCGCCCACCCGCCGCTGACGTGCTGTGGGAACTCGGACTCGATCCGGGCCGGCTGACGCAGGCCGAAAACGCAATCTACGTTTCCGCCCGGCTCCATGCCGCAGCGGATGAACTTGCCGTTGCGGCCGCCGCTGCGGCAGCCAACCGCGCGCCGGGCGTCGCTGCCTGGGCCCGGCGAGCCCGCCGTCGCGGGCTGGTGCTCCTGGAGCGGCCGCAGCCGCTCAGCCTCGACACGGTGATATCGCATGGCCCGCTCGGAGGCGGCGAGTTGGCCACGCCGGGGCGATTCCACGCGGTCGCCGGTGATCCGGCCCGGCAGCGGTCGCTCGTCTCCGGGCTGGCCGCCGGTGCGGTTGAGTTCGTCGTGGATCATGCCCTGCGCTGGGCGGCGGTCGACGAAAAGGCTCGGCGGGCTCGGCTGGCACTCCTGACAACTCCGGCCGGCTCGCTTCACCGCGTGGCCGACCTTCCGGCGGAATTTCCGGTGTGGCTGCAGCAGCAGGGAAACCACTGCTGGCTGCTTGCCGGCAACGCCAGCGGGATGCCGGCTCGGATCGAACTGCGGGCCGAAACACCGTTGCCGGCTGCCCGCGACCTGGTGACGGGCGAGCCGGTTGCCGCCAGTGGCGGACGGCTCGCGTTCGAGCTGTCG
>CAZIQV010000210.1:0-3971 GCA_964541275.1 uncultured Chitinophagaceae bacterium
TCCTCGCGGCTGCCGACAAACGACAGCTCGTCGCCGGACTGCAGCCGAAAGTCGGCTCCGGGGTTGCGGATGAGTCTGCCGTGGCGACGGACGGCGATGATCGTCACGCCGGTCGCCGCTCGAATGCCCAGTTCGCCGATCGAGTGGCCCTCCACCACGCTGCCGGCCGGAATCTGGCAGCTGCCGAGCTGGTCGAAGAGGTCGGGCGACCCCTCGGGCCGCACCGCGAGCCGGCGGCCGCCCCCCCGCAGAAAGCCGTAGTTCTCCAGCCGGAGGTCGTCGACCATGTCGTCGATCGTCTCTTCCGGCACATCGTAGATGCCGAGCACCCGCTCAAAAATCGAAAGCGCCGTCTCGAACTCGGCCGGTACGACGACGTCGGCACCGAGGAGCCGCAACTCGTCGACCTCGGCGAGGTACTCGGTGCGAATCAGAATCTGGGTGTCGGGGGCGAGGTCGCGGGCCACCCGCACGCTGCGGCGGGCGCTTGCCGGATCGGAGATGGCGACAACGTAGGCCCGGGCCCGGCTGATGCCGGCGTGTTCCAGAATCGCCCTCCGCGTGCAGTCGCCATAGCGGATGTCGATCCCGGCGACCCGCTCCCGGCGGACAGTTTCGGGGTTGAGTTCGAGGATCACGTGCGGCACGCCGAATTCGGTCAGGGCGGTCGCGAGGCTGCGGCCGTTGACGCCAAAGCCGGCGATCACGACGTGGTCGGCGAGGTCTCGTCCCGTCGGGGGCGGCGGCTCGAAAAACAGCCGGCCGAAGCGGCGGCTGCGGGCCAGGCCGTCGCAGACCCGCGGCAGCAGGCTGGTCACCAGCGGCGTCGCCGCCATCGTCAGCACCGCGGCGGCGAGAAAGGTCTGGTAGTCGCCGGCGGCGAGCAGCCCCACCTCCTCGCCGCGGGAGCCAAGCACAAAAGAGAACTCGCCGACCTGGGCGATGGTGCCGCCGGCGATCAGGCTGGTCCGCAGCGGGAAGCCGGCAGCAACCGCCGGCACCGCAGTCACGAACAGCTTGACGAAGATGATCGCAACCACCATCAGGCAGACCAGGCCGAGATGGCTGAGCACAAAGGAGATGTCAAGCAGCATGCCGACGGAAACGAAGAAGAGGCTGGCAAGGGTGTCGCGAAACGGGAGCACCTCGGCAAAGGCCTGGTGTCCGTACTCGCTCTCGGAGAGGGCCAGTCCCGCCAGAAACGCACCGAGGGCCAGCGACAGGCCGACCCGAGCGGTGATCGCGGCGGTGCCGAGGCAGATCAGCACCAGCACGATCAGGAACAGCTCGCGGTTGCGCAGCCGCACCACCTCGTGCAGCACCCGCGGGATCACCTGCCGGCCTGCCACCAGCACGGCGGCGACGACAGCGAAGCCGAGCAGTACCGCCAGCAGCGGATCGGCAACCAGCGGCTCGGCATGGTCCGCGGCCGCAGCCGCATGATCGACCGCGGGTTGGCCGGCGGCCGCCGCCAGCAGCGGCACTGCCAGCATCGCCACCACCACCAGCAGGTCTTGCAGCAGGAGCACGGCGACGGCGATCCGGCCCGGGGGCGTGGCAGTCTGTCCGCGGTCCGCAAGCGATTTCAACACAATGGCGGTGCTCGACATCGCCACCAGCAGCCCGGCGAAGATCGCCCGGGGAAAGGCCCCGAGATGCCACCAGGTAGCCACCGCTACCACCAGCGTGGTGCCGACAATCTGCGGCAGCCCAACCCGGGCCATCAGCGGCAGCATCACCAGCAGACGCGACAGGGAAATCTCAAGGCCGACGGTAAACAGCAGCACGACGACGCCGATCTCGGCAAGCAGTTCGACGCTTTCGACATCGTCGACCAGCGACAGGCCGTAAGGACCGACCAGCACGCCAGAGACCAGCAGGCCGATCACGCTGGGAATTTGGGCCCGGCCGAAGGCGAAGACCACCACGGCCGCGACAGCAAAGACGACGAGCAGGTCTGCGAGAAACATGGCAGGCTGGGAAGCGTGGGCAAAACTGGGCAGCGGGGCAGCAGCGGATGCCGCGGTCGTCCGATTTCCCGAGGCCCCGGCGGGCGGCCGTCCCGGATCGTTACGGACTGTCGGCAACGTTGTAGCAGTCCCGGCCCTGTCCCGGCGGGCCGCTGTCCAGTCGGTGGCCGCCGGCGGCCGCCCTAAGTCGGTGCAGCCCGGGCCCGGCCGCCGGATGTTGCCGCAGACTCGGGCAACCGCCCTAGGGCGGCGGGCCGGCGTCTGCTACAAGCCGGTCGCGGTGGCGGTCGGAATCTGGTGTCGCGCGTGTTTTTCTGGATTGAGGCCCGACATGGTGTCGCTTCTCTCGGCTCGTTTGCGGTTGGCGACGGGTTTTCTGCCGCTGTTGCTGCTGGCAAACCCCGCAGCCGGGGCGGCCGACGACGGCGAACTTCTCCGGGTCGAAACGGAGGTTTTCGAGGGTGATTCCGCAGATCCGCTGGCCCGCAGCCTGACCCTCTTCCACCGGGATGTCACCTGGGACTTTTTGTCGGTCGTGGCAGCCGACGGGGAGCAGTCTGCCGCGACGGCGGCGGGGAGCTTTGGTGGAGAGATCGTCCTCCACGATCCGGCCCGCGAGCGGGTGGTCCTGATCGACCCGCGTCGGAATATCCGAACCACGGTCGATGCGATCCAGCTTGAACGGCTGAGCGTGTCGCTTGCTCAATGGGCACGGCAGTCGGACGACAAGCTGATCTGCTGGGCAGGTGGACCCGGTTTCGGCGAGGGTGTTCAGCGGGTCGACGGGCGATTCGAGCTCGTCGGTCCCCGGGTGCGGTATCGGGTTGAGACCGCCGCCGCTCCGTCACGCGATCTGGCCGACCGCTATCGGCGGTTTGCCGATACCGCGGTGCTGCTGCGGGCCCTGCTGCATCCGGGAGGGGTGCCGCCGTTCCCGAGACTGGCGATCAACCGCGAAGTCGCGGCGGCAGTCTGCCTGCCGGCCGAGGTGACCCTCGAGACCGACCCTCGGGGCGGCTTTCCGGGAACGCCGCTCGCCGGTGTGCTGCAGCGGCAGCTACGGTCGGTGCACCGGATTCATCCGGCGCTGCGATCAGACGATCTCGACCGCATCGCGGCTGCGGAAGCCCGGATGGCGGCTGCCGAAGAAGTCGCTCTGGCGGCCTACACCCGGCCGGCGACCGACTGAGGTCGGCCGGCACCCGCTGCAGCGTCCAAGCGGCCTCGGCGACTGCCGGTCCGTGTAGCCGACACGACCCGCACCATTGCGTGCGGAATCGTCATGTCCAAGAAAGCTTCGTTGCGCGGTCGATATCTCCCTTGGCCCCCATCTTGCCCAGGCCTACGGGCACAGGGGTCGCCGCGGCGTCCCTCAGCGACGTCATATTGACGAATGTACACATCTGGATTCTATTCGTCACACGCATCTTCCCACAGGAACGGAGGCTGGCATGCTGGTGTTGTCCCGGAAACAGAACGAACGAATTCGCGTCGGGGAATCGGTGGTGGTGACGGTTGTGCGGGTCAACGGTGACAAGGTTCGCATCGGTATCGAAGCCCCTGCCGAGATGCGGGTGCTGCGGGATGAGCTTGAGGTCGATGCCGTCGGCGAGGTGCAGCAAGACAGTTCTGGTGAGCTGCCCCTGTCGCGGTTTTGCAGTCTTGCCGGCTGACCGCTGGAGCGGGCCCGCAGTGGGCTCGGGAGACGATCGATGCAGGCATCTGCGGCTGAGGGAGGGCAGGATGGGCCGGCAACCGCCGTCCCGCCTGCCCGGGGAAAGGGTCGCCGCCGCGGGCTGCTGGTGGCTGCGGCAGGGTTGGCGATCGCGGTGCTGGCCGGTTGGCTGACAGTCACAACCCCGCCGCGGTTCTATCGGGAGACCCTCGCCCTCGGGATCGGGGCAGAGGCGTTGGCAAGGCGATTTGTGACCGAGGCGGCAGCAGTCTTTGCTGCCGCTGAACGCGACGGGCCGTGGGGGGTGGAGATGAGCCAAGACGCGA
>CAZIQV010000211.1:0-3970 GCA_964541275.1 uncultured Chitinophagaceae bacterium
TCTATGGTCCCAACATCCGCGGCCGGCTGCTCAACCGGCTGGCGGCCCAGTGGCGGTTCATCCTGTTTGAACCGCGGCCCAAATCGATTGCCCGAGCGCTCAAAGCGATTCGCGAGGGACTCGCTGCCGGCGATTTGATCGGCATTTTTTGCGAGGGCGGCATCTCCCGCACCGGCCAGCTGCTCGGCTTCCGCCGCGGGCTCGGCCACATCCTCGACCGGGCCCCGGCGGCTGCGGTTCCGCTGGCGATCGACGGGCTCTGGGGCAGCGGCTTTTCCTTTTCCGAGGGCCGTTTCTTCACCAAGTGGCCCCGCTGTTGGCGGCGGCCGGTAACGATGCGGTTCGGCACGCCGCTGCCGCTTGCGGCCCCTCCGGAAGTGATTCGGTTGGCCCTGCAGGAGACGCAGGCGGTCGCGGTGCGGGAGCGGCTGGCCCACCTTCCCGCCGCCGCTGCGGCGGCAGCGGCCACTGCGGGTGCCTTCGACGGCTGCTGTCTGCTGCGGCGGACCGACCGTTTCCTCAGCTCGCTCGGCCCGAGCGATCCCCTCGCCGACTCCCTCGGCGCGGCCGGCCCGCGGCTGTTGCGGATTCGCGGCGAAATCGTCCCTGCGGACCTGCCGCCCCCGGAGTTGCTCGCCCGGCTGGCCCGGGCCAAAGCGACCGTCTGGCTGGCCCAGGCCGGCCAGCTTGCGGCCCTCGCAGAGCTTGCCTTGGCAGACCATCCGCGAGGATTCGTTCCGCCGGAGGTGGTCGTGGTGCCGCTCGCCGCGGCAGCCGACCTGAGGAGGGTGGAGCCGGCCAGCGCGGCCTTTGCCGAGCGGTTCGGGGTCGTCCCGGTCGTCGCCTATGCCCCCCCGGGCTGCGGCCTGGTGGCGATGAACACGCCGCCGGCACGGGGGCAGCCCCACGAGGCAACTTACAAGGCCGGAACGGTGGGCCGGGTCGTCAATGCTGCGGTCGTCTGGCCCCGGGCGGAGCTGCGGGCCGAGGCGGCGCGGGAGCCGCTGGCGGGAGGCCCGGCGGCCGACCCCAACGCGACCCTGCTGGTCGCCGCGACGATTCCGAGCGACGGTCTCGGCTGGAGGCTGCTGCCGGAAAGTTTCGATGTCGACGAGGACGGTTTCCTTCGGCTTCGCTTGGATGCCCCGGCGGAACGGTGTATGGTTCGGGGAACCGGCACCCCTAGCTCAATTGGATAGAGCGTCGGTCTACGGAACCGAAGGTTAGAGGTTCGAGTCCTCTGGGGTGTACTGGCTGGGGTGTCCTGGCTGGGGTGTCTTCGGGGAATCCCCGCGACGACCGCCGCCGGAACTGGACCGCGATGGGCGGCCTCCCGCGGCAAACCGCTCTAGGGTCCGGCGGGTTTTGACGGTTACCCTCTCGGTCATGACGTCGACGCCGAGAGCTGCAGCGGACCGCGTGAATCCCAGTCCCGTCGGGCTGCAGCCGCCGGGGTCGCTGCGGATTGTCGGCTTTGATCCGGGCCTGAATGTGACCGGATATGGCGTCATCGAGATTGAGACCGGGCAGACGCGGCTGGTCGAGGCCGGCACCGTCCGCTCCCGCGGCGGCACGATCGAAGCGCGGCTGCTGACGATTCACCGGGGCGTGAGCGAAATCCTCGCGACCTTCCGGCCCGGCTCGCTGGCCATCGAACAGCTGTTTGTGCATACCCGCTTTCCCAAAACCGCAATTCTGATGGGCCATGCCCGGGGCATCATCTGCCTCGCCGCCGCCGAGGCTGGGCTGGCGGTGCACCACTACCTGCCCAATCGGGTCAAAAGCATGCTCACCGGCAGCGGCCATGCCGGCAAAGAGCAGATGCAGCTGGCGGTCCAGCGGGAACTGCGGCTTCGGGCAAAGCCGGAACCGGCTGACGCCGCCGACGCCCTGGCGATCGCCCTGGCCGATTATCATCTTCGCCTCCGCCCCCGGCCCGGGGGCCAGCCGCGGTTCCAGGAGAACACCTGAGCGATGATCCGCAGAATTTCCGGCGTCGTGGAGCGGGTCGAACCGACTGCGATCGAATTGGCCGTCGGCGAACTGGTGCACGAAATCCTCGTGCCCGACATGGTCCGCCGGCAGCTGCAGCCAAAGCTCGGCACCCGGGTTTCGCTGTTCACCCTTGAATACCTCGAAGGCAACCCGACGCGGGGAAACCTCGTGCCTCGGCTCGTCGGGTTTCTGTCGGAGGTCGAACGCGAGTTCTTCGAACTGTTCTGCGAGGTCGACGGAGTCGGCGTCCGCAAGGCGTTGCGGGCGATGATCCGGCCTGTCGGCGAAGTGGCGACGGCCATCGAAGAGCAGGACGCCGCCGGGCTCTCCAAGCTACCCGGCGTCGGCGCGGCGACGGCGGAGCGGATCATTGCCAAACTCCGCCGCAAGATGCCGAAATTTGCCCTGCTCGTGGCCCGCGAGACGCCCGTCGACGAGGCGGGCGGCGGCGATGTCCTCGGCGAGACCTTTGCGGTGCTGCGGAGCCTCGGGCATTCCGACACCGATGCCCGGCGGCTGGTCGACGGCCTCCGCGAGGGCCGCCGGAAAATCACCGACGTTCAGGCGGCGTTGGAGGCGATCTACCGGCAGACGCACGCCGCAGGCTGAGGCTCCCGGCCGCACCTGCTACAGTGCCCCGAGTCACCGAGGATGCCGCCGTGAGTGAATTCCGTGAGCCGTCGATCGAGCCGCTCGACGACCAGCCGCCCGAGGACCGGGTGCTGCGGCCGCAGCGGCTCGGCGAAATGATCGGGCAGCGGGATGTCCACGAACGGCTGTCGATCGCCATCGATGCCGCCTGCAAACGGTCCGAGCCGCTCGGTCACATCCTGCTCGACGGTCCTCCCGGACTCGGGAAGACGACGTTTGCGACCTGCATTCCGCGGGAGCTCGGCACCAGCCTCCAGATCGCCAGCGGGGCGGCGCTGGCGGCACCGAAGGATCTGCTGCCCTACCTGACCAACGCGGCTGCCAGTTCGGTACTGTTCGTCGATGAGATTCATCGCCTGCCGATTGCCGTCGAGGAGTTTCTCTATCCGGCGATGGAGGACTTTCGGATCGACATTACCCTCGGCGAAGGGATGAGCGCGCGGACGATCAACATGCCGCTGCAGCCGTTCACGCTGGTGGGGGCGACGACCCGGGCCGGCCTGATCTCGGCGCCGCTCCGCGACCGCTTTGTGATTCGGGAGCACCTCGACTACTACACCCCGGCGGAATTGGCCCGCATCGTCCTCCGCTCGGCCGGCAAACTCGACATGCCGATGGACGACGCCACGGCCGCCGAGATCGCCCGCCGCAGTCGCGGCACGCCGCGGCTGGCGAACAACCGGCTGCGGTGGGTGCGGGACTATTCAACCAGCCGGGCGGCCGGCCGGGTCGACCTTGAGATTGCCCGAGCCGCCCTCGACATGCAGGGTATCGACGAACTCGGGCTCGACGGGTTTGATCGCCGCTATCTCGAAACGCTCAAGCGGGTCTTCGGCGGCGGCCCGGCCGGCGTCGAGGCGATCGCCCACACGATGAGCACCGCAGTCGACACCCTCGAGGACGATGTCGAGCCGTTCCTGCTGCGGTACGAACTGATCATCCGGACCCCGCGGGGCCGTCGGCTGACCGATCGCGGCGCGGAGCACCTCGGCGGGGCGGGGCCGTCGCAGCCCCAGGGCACCCTCTTTTAGCTGGCGATGCTTGACGGGGCGGGGAGCGTCGCGTAGGGTCTGAAATTCTGAATCCCGCATCGATGGTGACCCATGGCCGTCCCGAAACGCCGACAGTCCAACCGCAAAACCGGCAGTCGCCGGGCGCATGACTTTCTGACGCCCCGGCAACTGACCTTCTGCTCGACCTGCGGGAAGGCGGTGCCGACCCACCGCGTCTGTGAGAATTGCGGTCACTATATGGGCCGCCCGGTGGTCAAGACCGAGGACTAGGCCGTTGGCGGACGCGTCGTTCGCGGTGCTGTTTCCCGGGC
>CAZIQV010000212.1:0-3963 GCA_964541275.1 uncultured Chitinophagaceae bacterium
GGGATGGCGGCCTTCGTCGGGCTGCTGATGGCCCATGTCGATGCCGGCGACGAGATCCTTTTTTTTGATGAGTGCTACCACCGCAGCCGCGAGTTCTGCCGCAAGCACCTGACCCGGTTCGGGGTCGGCTTCCGCGAAGTGCGAACCTGCGACTATGAGGCGATGGAGGCGGCGATCACGCCGCGGACCAAGTTCCTGATCAGCGAGTCGCCGACCAACCCGCATCAGAGCGTTGTCGATATTGAACGGTTCGCCGAGATCGGCCGCCGCAACGGGGTGCTGACCCTCATCGATGCCACCCTCTGCACCCCCTACAACGTGCGGCCGCTCGAGGCGGGGGTCGATTTCGTGCTCCATTCGGCCACGAAGTATCTCGGCGGCCACAACGACCTGCTCGCCGGGGCCGTCACTGGTCCGGCCGAACTGCTCGACCCGGTGCGGAACCTCCGGGGCATCATGGGGGGCGTCAACTCGCCCCATAACGCCTACCTGCTCGAGCGGGGTCTCAAAACGCTGGCCCTGCGAATGCAGCGGCACAACGCCAACGGTCAGGCAGTGGCCGAGTTCCTGGCTGGCCATCCTCGAGTGGAGCGGGTGCTCTATCCGGGCTTGCCTGATCATCCCTTTCATGACGTTGCCAAGCGGACCATGCGGGGCTTCGGTGGGCTCGTCACCTTCTTCATTAAAGATGCCGACTGGCGGCAGACGGCGGCGGTGATCGATGCGGTGCAGATTCCCCGCATCGGCCCCAGCCTCGGAGGCGTTGAGTCGCTGATCGAGCAGCCGATGGTGATGAGCTATTGGAACTACAGCCCGGACGAGCGGGCTGCCTTCCGCATTACCGACAACATGGTGCGGATGGCCTGCGGCATCGAAGATGCCGACGACCTCGTCGCCGACCTCGGTCAGGCCCTCGAGGCGGCGGAGTAACCGATGGAGTTTCGGACCCGGGCGATCCATGTCGGCCAAGAGCCCGACCCGACCAGCGGTGCGGTCGTGCCGCCGGTGCATCTGGCCAGTACCTTCATGCTGCCGGCGGCCGAGGGACCGGCCGACTACGATTACGCCCGCACCGGCTCACCCACCCGGCACGCCTTTGAGGCGGTTGCCGCCTCACTCGATAGCGGGGCCCGGGCCCTCGCCTTCGCCTCGGGGATGGCGGCGACCCACTGTGCGAGCCTCCTGCTCAAGCCGGGGGATCACCTGGTCACCGGCACTGACATCTACGGCGGCAGCTGGCGGCTGTTCAACAACGTGCTCACTGAGCAAGGCATCGCCGTCACTGCGGTCGACACCACGAACCGGGAGGCGGTGCGGCAGGCGATCCGGCCGGAGACCCGCATGCTCTGGATCGAGCCGATCGGCAACCCGTTGCTGTCGGTCACCGACGTAGCCGGCTGCGTGGCCATTGCCCGCGAGGCGGGCCTGCTGCTGGTCGCTGACAACACGCTGGCGACCCCGGTGCTCTGCCGGCCGCTGGAACTCGGCGCCGACATCGTGATGCACTCGGCCACCAAATACATCGGCGGCCACAGCGACCTCCTCGGCGGCCTGGTGGTGGCCCGGACCGCCGAACTCGGCGAACGGCTGCACTGGCTGCAAAACGCGACCGGCGGGGTGCTGGGGCCGCTGGAGTCGTTCCTCTGCTGCCGCGGCGTCAAAACGCTCGAGCTTCGCGTCCTCGCCCAGTCTGCCACGGCGGCCCGGATCGCCGGCTGGCTCTCCCGGCATCCCCGGGTGCGGCGGGTCCATTATCCGGGGCTTGCCGACCATCCCAACCACGCGGTCGCGGCCGGCCAGTTCAGCGGCGGCTTTGGCGGAATGGTCAGTTTCGAAATCGACGGTGACGTCGCCGCCTCAAAGCGGGTGGTCGAGTCGACGGAACTCTTCCGGCTGGCGGTGAGCCTTGGGGCGGTTGAGTCGCTGATCGAACTGCCTGCGGTGATGTCCCACGGAGCCTACGCCCCCGAAGCCCGCCGGGCCGTCGGCATCACCGACGGTCTGATTCGGCTCTCGATCGGTCTGGAGGCGGCCGCCGACCTCGAAGCCGATCTTGCCGCCGCCCTCGCTGCTGCCGGGCCTGCATAGCCTGCGGACCCTAGGAAACTTTTTCCGGTCGGGTCGATTTTCACGAAAGTTCTGCCTGGCGGGCGGACGATAGCTCTTCTGATTGCATCGGCTGTGAGGACGGCATCTCTGTCGGTTCCTGCGGCCCAGCCAGGAGAGAACCATGCGTCAGCCACTGCGCCAACTCGCCGTCACCTGCTCTGCCATCCTGACTTTGGCGGTGGGAATTGCCCGCGGAGAACCTGCCGCCGACGGCGGTGATCTGCGGTGGACGCCCCACCGGGCCGCGGCGCGACCGCTCGATGTCGGTCCAGCCGAGCAGCAGGCTCCTCAGCTTTCCCCCAGTCGCCAACCGGCTGTCCCGGCGGCCCAGCCGTCGGTCCCTCGGCAGCTGCCGGTCGCCTCGCCAACTCCGCAACTGGCCCAGCGGCCGCCGGCTCCTCCCGCCTCGGTCAGCCTGCCCGACGAGATTCCGCCCGCCGCGGCTCGGCCGGCAATGCAGTCGGTCGCCCGTCGTCCCGCTGCGGCTGCGGGGAATGGCAGCGACTACGCCCCGCTTCGGCAGCAGTTCGATCCCGGCAGCATCGTCGAGGGCGTCAGTGATTGGGTCGCCGACCGCCAGCCGGCGCGGCGGCCGGGGGCGGTCGGGCAACCGGCCGACGGGCCGCTTGGCCTCGGCATGATGCGGACGCCCCAGGGGCACTCTGCCGGCCGGGCCATGCTCGCCCAGGAGCGGCCGGCCGATCTGCAGGCCGTCCGCCGGGCCCAGGCCGGGGGCGGCCTCGCCCCGCCGTTCAACCCGCCCGTCCGCCGCCGGCCGAATCGGCCGAATCGGCCGGAACGCCTGGCGATGGATATCGACAAGGTGCCTTCGGTGATGATGCGGCAGGCTGAGGCCGAAGCAGTGCCGCCCCCGCCGGCGTCGCCGCGGGCCGGGACGCCGTCTGCCGCCACTCCGTCAGACGCCGGCCCGGGCGAGCCGCTGTTCAGCGACACTCCCGGCAGCATGGCCTACGGCTTCGAAGATGGCGGTGCCGAGACTGGCCTGATGACCGACGGGATGTGGATGGGAAGGTCTCCGGCCCAGCTGCATGTCGAGTCGTTCTATGACGATCCCTACGCCTGCGAAGAAGATGTCGGTCCGCTGCCCTGGCACTTCTGCCACGGCCAGGTCTGTGGCTGGCTGCGACAGTTTGGCCGACCGTATTACGGCTGGCGGTGGTATCGCGACCTGACTGCCAGCGTCGGCGTCACCGCCTTTGAGAATGAGGCCAACCTCGGCCTGTTCGGCAACTTCGGCTTCAACGAGTACATCAACTGGTCGATGCCGTTTTGGAATGCCTTCGGGGTCGGCTGGCAGCTCGGCGTGCGGGGCACGCAGACGAGCTACGGATCGTCATCGATCGCCAACACGCCGTTCACGACGCGGGCTCGGAACCAGACCTTTGTCACCACCGGCTTCTTCACCCGGGCCTTTGAGGGCCGGGGGCTGCAGGGCGGTGCGGTCTACGACTATCTGCACGACAGCTACTTTGACAACGTCGACCTGGCCCAGATCCGGGCCGAGGTCAGCTATGTCTGGGGCTATCACGAACTGGGGTTCTGGGGCGCGTTCAACTCGCAGGAGTCGACCGGCTTTCTCAAGCCGGTCAAGGACGAGTCGGCCAAGGGCCGCGCGAGCACCGTGCATGTCTACACGGCCTTTTATCGGATGCAGTTCGGCGACGCGAACGAATGGAAGCTCTGGGGTGGCGCCTCCGCCCAGGGGCAGGGCTATATCGGCTCGACGGTGCGGGCTCCAATGTCCCGATCGCTCGGCCTTGAGGGCACCTTCGCCTACCTGATGCCGGGCCGCTCGGAGACGGTTGAAATTGACGATCCGAGGTATGGCTCGAC